>JAHITR010000152.1 GCA_018817505.1 Candidatus Bipolaricaulota bacterium
ACCACTTGAGTTGTAGCGCAAATCCTCCTACTGTCTTTGAGTGATGAAACGTTGGCTCTCAAATCGCAGTGTCTTGCTTCTCGGGGTGATCTTGTTTGCCCTCGGAATTGCCGTTGCGAGCTGGGAAACGACGAAGTTCCGCGAGTCAGAGTATGAAACATTCACCGAGCAAAGCTTGCAGTTGGCATCCGTGTTCGCACGATCTGCACAGGTCTGGCTGATTCGCGGCAATGAAGAATCGCTTGGATTCGCAGCAAACCTGATGCTGGCAGGCAGTGGACAATACGTTCGGATTGCTAACGGCAACGAAGCTGTCCTCGACAAGAGAAACGGCGATCCAGCTATCGAGGCTTTGGATCTAGAACTTGATGCTATCTCTTCTGTTGACATCGAACCTAGCACTACTCTGAATTCAGGGCGTTTGGATGTCGTTGTTCCCATTGAGATCGCCAATCAGCGAGCCGGAGGGATCGGTATTGTGCAAATTGGGTTTTCCGACACCTACGCTGGAGCGCAAGTGCGGAGCCATCGGCTGCTTGTCTTTGGATTGACGGGCGGATCGTGGTCTCTTCTTATGCTGGCCGCCATCCTGGTTATGCGAATTCTGACCATGCGCTCGCGACTAGCATCTATCCAATCCCCTGAATCCTTCAATGAACGGGTTATTCGTTGTGGTGCTCTGGAGATAGATACAGATACCTGCGCTGTTCGGCTTTGTGAACAGGAGCTCGAGTTGACACCAAAAATGTTCGAACTGTTAACGTTTCTTGCACGTCATGAAGGCAAGACATTCTCTGACAGTGACTTGTTGGCTGCCTTGTGGACCGAGGCGAACTATGCGGCGTCGGGCGATGTCAAGCAGTGTATCTACATGCTGCGCAGACGACTGGGCGTGGCTTGTGCTGACCCCAAGAGGATCATCGTCAATGTCAAGGGTTTCGGATATCGGCTGGAGCCGCCTACTGAGGCCGAACTGAGGAACGACTGATGGACATGCCATCCCGATCTGTGGCCGACTGGGTGTGCTAGAGGAGGAATCATGAAAAGAATCATGAGTTTGTTGGTTCTTGGCTGGCTTGCCGTCAGCTTGGCTGTGAGCGGAGCTGACGTAGAACCGATCTCATCTTATGACGACTTTGTCGCTGCAGTCGAGCGGCTGTCCGATCTCCTAGATCGCGCAACCTATGTCGCTATCTCGGGGTTCTCGTCCTACGATTCAGAGGATCAATCCGCTGCTGCTCAGGAGCTGGTCAACCTGCTTGGCGGACCGGATGGACGCGACTACAAGGCGGTTTCCGAGAGCGGCTCTGCTGATGAGGGCGTTGGGATTCTTGAGCTGTATGTGAATGTTCAAACTGCCATTCGCGATGACTGGCTAAGTGATAGGGTTACGCCGGACAGCTACTTTGTGTTCAGAGATGTTGCTGGACAGGCTGGGAGTTTTCTGGAACTCGCTTATGAGGTTGCGATCGATGCGCTGCAGTCTCGGAGCGTCTTTGGATCTGTTGAGGGCTTCCGTATGTGCTACGCACTGCTTGTTGCGGCGCGAGGCGAGTTCAACGATCCGTTTCTTGTCGCTGGTATCCAATTCCTCGCTAGCCTTCTTCCAACATCGATTGGAGATTCTCTCCAGCCTTCTATCCAGGCATCGATTGATGCCCTGCCTACAGGAGAAACCCTCGTGCTCGAGCCTGGTATCTATCGCGAACGATTGTTGATCACCAAGGACATCACGATTCGTGGAACGTCACAGGCCGGTGATGGGACCGAAGAGACGGTTCTTGAATCCGTGGCCTGGGATGCCGTCATCACCATCGCCTCAGACAAGCCGATCCGGGTTGTCATGGAGAATATAACTATTCGCGGGGGAGGAACTGGCATCATCGCCCGATCGATCCGAGATGAAGCGACCGTCGATCTTGTGCTGAGAGATGTTGTCTTCCTGGAAAACGGCGGCGCATTGGCCGTTGAAGGAGATTCCTCAGTTGAGTGCAGCAACTGCCGATTCGACTCCAACAAGAGTGTCGTGTACGCCTCTGGGAATGTAATCGTTGACTTCACTCGCTGTGAGATACGTGGTTATCGCGCGACGCTGCTGGGTTCGGCATACATACAGGACTCAGCGAGCCTTTCAATGACTGCTTGTCGCTTCTTCGAAAACTTCGGGAATCTCATCGTTCTCGCACCATCGGCATCCATGCAACTGGTCAATTGCGATATCGAAAACACCTACGCGCACGCCATTGTCGTGGCAGGAACCGATCCCAATAATCTGAATTCTCCTTGTGGTGTCTTTATGAGATCTGTTGGCGATGAAGCCCCTCTACCCCTGGGAACGATCACCGGTTATGGCAACACGATCCAAGGGAATGTATGTCCAGCGACGTTGTTGTTCCTGACCGATCCTGCTCCTTCTGAACTGACTGTGTCACCAGGCGAATCCATTCAAGCGGCCATCGACCATATTGCAGATGGCGGTGTGATCACCATCGAGCCAGGCATGTATGTTGAGGCGATCACGATTGATAGAAGCCTGATTCTGATGGGGGCGGGCGAAGAGCCACATGGTGTGGTGCTTGACGCAAACGTCGAAGGATCTGTGCTTTCGGTTTCTGCATCCAGCCCGATTGAGATCGCTCTTTCCAATCTCGTCTTCCAGGGGCAAGGCATGGGTTGGGCCATCGATGTAGGTGAGAACGCGAGCGTGGAAATCTCCGAACTTGAATTCCGTGATCTCGGAACAGGGATCCGGGTGTGTGATGGAGGAAGCGTTGAAGCGTCCGACTGCGATTTCACAGGCAATGGATCCACCGTTGTTCTCGGTTCGAACGGGTATTTCACGGGATCTTGGTGCAGCTTCTCGGACAATCGGCGGGCAATCATGTCATTTGGTAGCTCGGTGTGCACCTTGACGGACTCCACTATTACCGGTTGCACGGACGACGGAGAAGCAATCTCCGTTTTCTGTACCGATCTTGAGCTTCGAAGCTGCACAATCCGTGATAGCGTGGGCAGCGCCATTCAGCTTGGCGGCGGCGTAGCGACAAAGCTTCACATCGTCAATTCCAATCTGACGGGCAATGCCTACGGCATCGATCTCACGTACGGGAGCTGCAATCCGAGTGATGATCCTAATTGGGAGGGCGCTACATCATCTGATAGGTCGTATGCCACGGTGACTGGATGGAACAACCGTATTCCCGGGCCCGATGAACCTGACGGAAATCGAGAAGGCGCTTTCTGGTATTGCTTCCCCGATCGGCTGAGCGATCCGTCGTTCCTAACCCAGCCTCAAGAGGAGGAATAACATGAGAAAGACCACATGCTTCGCGGTAGCTTTGTTGATCACGGCTCTGGTCGGATTACTCGGAGTTGCCTGTTGGGCACAGGATACACAGGCTGTTGTATCTGTCTTCCCGTCAGGCCAGACATTCTCATCGATTCAAGAGGCAATCAACTCGGCTGATGCCTACGACACAATCGTAATCTCTGAAGGAACGTATCACGAAAACCTTGTCATCGGACGACCGCTCACCCTGATTGGCTTGGACGATGTGCTTATTGTTCCGGTCGATCGAACGTTGCCTGCGATTCTCATTGAAAACACGAATGACGTGGTCATTCGCAATATCGGAATCGAGGCTGCGGATATCGGGATCAAGATCTCTCAAAGCTCGGCAATCATAGAGAGTTGTCATTTCCAAACCGCAGAGATCGGGGTCGATTTTGTTGGGATGGGTCCGGTCACCGCAAGCATCGACAACTGCAATTTTCGAGGAGATCGTTTCGGCGTTCGGGCAGGAGGGGATGGCAGTCTTCAGATAGCCCACTGTGAGTTCAAGGGACTTGGATACGGGGCATTCCTATTCGGGATGACCCACGTGACTGCCTATGATTGTCTGTTTGAACTTTGTGATCAGGGCGTTGGGATATCTAGCACCGTCTCAGCAACGCTGATCGGAAATCGCATGGAGAGTATGCATCTCAGCGGAATTCAGGTGGCTGGTGTTCCATTCGATGTCGCTCACGCGCCGCTTGTCCTCGTGAACAACGTGATTCGCAACAGCACGCAATGGGGAATCAACTTCTGCACCACCATGTACCCGTTTGAGTTGACATTCGATGGTGAGGTCAAGGGCTTCGGCAACATCATTGAAGGAGGTCACGGTTACGGCCCGCTCTGTCCGACGGACTACCCGTGGCCCGAGGGCCTGTTCTCTGAGGTCGAGCGCTTCTAGTTTCATGGCTGTTGATTGAATCGGGCGTGCGGGCCAGTGCTCGCATGCCCACTCTCCAAGCACGCATCTGATCACAGCTCGCCTTTGTTTGAGGCAGGTATCCAATCGTTCGGCGGGGCATCAATGTTTTTCTCAGGGTTTCAAACGATCTATACTGCTTTGAGTGCCGTTTCAAAGGCGACTTGCCGCACGCGGCCCGCAGTTTATACGCATCAACGCGTGACGGCGGTCCAAGGAGGGATAACCATGGCGCGAACTCTCCGTTGCGTGTTGATCGTACTGGCGATGGGTGGCGTCCTTGCAGTAATTGCCCACGCTCAAATTGAAATCCCCGGATACGAAGTGAGCGACCTACAGCTCATCAGTCGCGAAAGCAGATCCGATTGGACCAACGAATGGACGGGACCCATCCAGGCTGCCACTATCCTTGCGTGGTTTGCCGATCATGGCTACCCCGCGCTGATTCGAGACTTCAACGAAGACGGTGTGGTGGATGAATGGGACACCATCGAGTTGGCGGATCGCCTTGGGTCGATGGCGATGGCTACGGAAACAGAGCGTGGAACGACGGATGTGCAGTTGGTGTTAGGATTGGCGGACTACGTCAGTGGGATCTATCCCGATACGTTCATTCTCAAGATCTATGACCCGAGCTTCCCCCAGGAGCTGCAAACTGAACAGGGGCGGACATTTGATCCGGCGCTCGTCGATGGGATTGAGCTTGCCTTGGAGATTGAGCCGAACCTTGCTGACTACCAGTCGGAGTTGCTTCAGGGAGAAGGCCTCATCGTCGGGCTTGAGGAATCGCCGGATGCGAACAACACATATCTTTGCGGGCGATCCTTCCTCTACGAACAGACGCCTGAGGGATACACACCCGTCGACCTGACGTGGTCGGATGAGGATCGCTGGGCAGAGGGCCATCAAGGGAAAGTTCTGGAGACGGTTGGACGCACGGGGGCAGCATTCGAGATTGAATACCGAGGCGACTGGACGGCGGTGGAATGTATGATCGCCCTCTCTCCCCTTGAGGAGCTACCAGCCACCAGTGTGCGCACTCCATGTGCCGACGACGCGATCGCCTACGATTTGACCGTCACGGCGTTGGGGAGTGAAGGCAGCATTCAAATCGAAGAGTGCGTTACGCCGGACGGCGATATCGACACCTACGAGTACACGGTGACCAACATCAACTACCTGCATAACGGATGTGGGCTTTGCCTATTCGGCGTACCCAAACCTGTGACGCTCGGTGCCATTGCACATGATCAGCCGGGATGCTGGCTTTACAGCGAGTATCCAAGCGCATGGGTGTGGAGATTGGCGCTGGGAAGCTGTGGAATTCTGCCAGGAGAATCGGCCGTGTTCTCTGTATCGGTTCCAGGACCGACTGTGGACGTGGCTGTCATCGGCGGTGTGGCTGGATGCCCGACGATCGATGCATCGGGTGCCGTCAGGTCGGCACGGTCGTACGCTGTTGAGACGACGGGCCCAGCAGAACCGGAAGAGCCGTGCCCAGATCTGACCGTGCGCTTCCTGGATCATGCCTGCGTTTGCGATCCGATTGACGGAACGTGCATGCTGACCGTGTGGGCGGATGTGGTCAATATCGGTACAGGGCCCGTGGTTGACGCGTTCGACGTTGTCCTTCGAAGTGACGACCATACGGGGAATGGGTACCTCACCTATACGCCTCCGCCACCGCTGACACCGGGAGATGTCTGGACTGTCGAATTGCATTTCTTCTTCGACATGGGCGGCGAGCTTTGCCCGTCGAGCTATGAGATCTACGTGGATCCCCCCTTTGTCCCTGGCGGGTTCGTTCAGGAGTGCGATGAGGACAACAACAACTACATCGGTAGCATCGACTGCTTCTGCGACGAGACGTGGGCGTGCTGTCTCCCCGACGGTTCTTGCGCCGAGCTCTCCGAGGTAGCCTGCCTACAACAAGGAGGCGTATTCCATGATGGGGTTTCATGCGCTGTGGTTCAATGCCCGCCACCTGTCGAGAGTTGTGGCGATCTCATCGTTAAGATTACGCAGGCCTATTGCCAGAACGTTGGTGCAGCAGCTCCGCAGTATCGACTGCATGTCGAAGCCGAGGTGACTAATATCGGCACAGCCCCTGTGTCTGACGCGATCTGGGTCGAACTGGAAACACCGTGCGGCGACGATACCGACATCATTCACACCGATCTTGACCCCGGCGACTCGGCTACCGTTGAATTCGAGATCAATTGTGGGATCAGCGGCGGATGCCACGATGTGGTTGTGATCGTCGATGGCTACAACTTTGTCACTGAGTGCGATGACGGCAACAATGAGGACGAAGCGACCATCTGTTGTCGCCAGTGATTGAACTTCAGTTGATCTGCTACTGTCCACGAAATCGGGCGTGCGGGCATCTGCCCGCACGCCCGTTTGAAGCGAGCTATCGCATACTGGATCTACTTTTGTGTCGAATCCTCAATTCGGCATCAAATGGCGCAAACGGCTTGTGTCGTATTGAAAAGCCCTCTACTGTGTTGGGGTGATGAATCGACGCACAGCTTCGCTGCTCATCTTGTGCCTGGGACTTGCCTCTCTTGTTGCATGTACTGTGTTCGTCATTCGGGATGTGTCGGGATACCAGCAGTTGGTCCGTAATGACCTCCGCACCAGCTGCCGCCGCAGAACGATCACCTTTGAGACATTCGCTGAGCAATGGATTGTTCACGATCAGCTGGATTCGCTTGAAAACGCCATGCGTTTCTTGGTCATGGGAGACGGTCTGTATGTCGATATTTCCGTGCAGGGCGAACAGCTGCTCCTTGAGCGAGATGAAGACCGGAGTATTCCCGAGTGGCCGGTGGATGAATTGGTTCCCGGGACAACGATCATGAAAAACCTTGAGGATGGCGGAGTCGAGGTCATCGTGCCCATCGTTCGTTCGGGCTATCCCGATGACGTCTATGGTCTGCTTCGCATTGGGTACTC
>JAHITR010000153.1 GCA_018817505.1 Candidatus Bipolaricaulota bacterium
ATCTGTTGTCATTCCTGCTGTGGGAACGGTGATGGTTGTAGTTGAGCCACCGCGCTGTAGGGTCAGGACAATCTCCTCTGTGGGCAGCGCATCATCCACGGCGATTTGCGCGGCTATCAGCGTCGATGTCGGCTCATCGTTGACGGCAATGATACGGTCCGTCACGTGCAGTCCGACTGTCTCGAACGGGGATCCCGGTTCAAGGGACAGGATTTCGTTGGTAAACGCGGCGTAAAAAAAGTACGCGCCGATCACAAAGCGGTCCTCGTCTTCGACATACTCGGGAACGATGCTGAACTCGATGGGCTGGCCGTCTCGTTCGACAACAACTGAGATGGGCTCCCCACCCGAAGCATTGACGGCTGCGGTAATCTGTCCAAGCGCAAGGATTCGATGCCCGCTCATCTCCAGAATGCGATCGCCGAATTGAAGCACTTGCGCAGCGGGCGATCCGGGCAGGCGTTCTGAAACCTGTAGGATGGGGAAGGCCGTAGCCCAAAGGACAATCAGCGTGATGATGAATGCAAGGAGCAGATTGAACGCTGGCCCAGCCAGGCTGATGAGTGCGCGGACATAGGGCGGCTTGCCGTAGAGCACGCGCTCACGGGGGATGCTTTCATTTTTCTCCAGGCGATCTTCGCCGGCCATTCTGACATAGCCGCCGAATGGGATGAGTCGCAATGAGTAGACGGTTTCCTTGCCTTTGAGGGAAAACAGCTTGGCTCCAAATCCGATGGCGAATTCATGGATATAGATTCCAAAGATCCGCGCCATGAGGAAGTGGCCTCCCTCATGAATGCCGACGAGCACCATGATGGATGCTGCAAAGACGAGCAATGTCGTAATCATCGAACTCCCTTGATCTTCATGACCAACACCCGGTTTGTTTCTTCGGATAGCTTAACCGTATCCGATAGCCGTATCCCGACGACCCAGAGAATCCGTTGGTTGTCACAAAGAAGCGGGATGCGATCTCGATCAAAGACCGAGGTGTGCGCGTTCATGAGAAAGTCCTTGAGCTTGATCTCATGCCCCAATCCCAACGGCGCAAACCGATCACCTGGCGCGCGCGTTCTTACATGTAGAGGAAAGGCGATGCCATCGGCATCGGCGATCTCCACCCAGCGACTCGTTCGGGCTGCCTCCCAATCGACATCAGCCACGGGGACGATCTGCAGGTCCAGGCTTGCTTCTTCGTCAGGAAGCGGGGTTTCTCCGAGGTCGACGGTCAGATTCCATCCTGACATGGCCTTGGGGGGGTGAAGCTGCAACGTGAGCGTATTGCCCTGCATTCCGGCATGAATGCCAGGAAGGGACAAATCGGCATGGGCTTGAGTGCCCAGGACGAGCTTCGCCAGCGCGTCGATATGTGAACGCGAAATGCCATTCAGATGCCCTCGCACTTGCTGAATTCCATCGCGCAAAGCCAATTGAAGAACGGATTTGGGAAGCCCCACAAGTCGGCTCCGGCTCCATGCGAGCGTAGCGTCTTCAGAATTGACGATCCAATGAGGCATTTGTTCTCTGAGAAGGAAGGCCGTCGCTTCATCGAGATCGGCAAGGAGGTCGGCATTGCGAGCCAGTGCCTCGGCCACACGTGGATTCAGGGCGCGAAGCTCGGGCAACACGTGATGGCGTATGCGGTTGCGGGAAAAGCTGGAATCGGCATTGGTGGCGTCCTCTCTCCACTCCAACGATTGGGAGATGGCGTAGTCGTGAACCTGAGCTCTCGACGTTTGAATCAGCGGGCGGATGAATGGGAGGCGAATGGGCGCGATCCCACGCAATCCCGTGGGGCCGGCTCCGCGTGCCAAGTGATAAAGGATGGTCTCGGCATGATCGTCCAGCGTGTGCGCCAACGCGATGCGAGAGGCATGGACCGCGCAAGCCATCTGTTTCAGCGCGAATAGCCTGGCGTTGCGTGTGGCCCCCTCGCGACCCTGTGCCCGGTGCTCCTCAATGTCAGACGTCATGAGATGGTGGTTGACGAACGGCAGGTGATAGGCATCTGCAAGGCGTTCTACAAATGCTGAGTCACCCGCTGACGCAGCCCCCCTCAACCCGTGATCAATGTGTCCAACGACAAGCTCAAAGGATCGTTCGACTGAAAGCCGGACAAGCACATCCAGCAAGACGATAGAATCGATGCCTCCAGAGACGGCTACGAGCACGCGGGCATCGTTTGGGATCATTCCCAGATCGTTGACGACTCGTTTTACTGACTCCATCACCATGACGGATCGATTGTGTCTGGATCGAAATCCGAATGCAATGCTTGGGAGCCCCGGCGGCACGGTGTATGCTCTTGAAACGATGAAAGGATTCGTACGGATGGGCATGATGGCGTTGTTGTTATGGGCGACCGCCTGCTGCCCATTGTTAGCGGACCATGCCACGGCAGACAAATTGTTGGCAGCGATGCCGATTCTTCAGCCCACTATGACGCAGGTTCGATGCACGGTATCGAAGGATGTAGATCTGTCTGTCAATCGGGCGATCACGCCGCGCGTCGTGATCGGCGGCTCAGCATCTGGTGCGGGAATTTTCGACCTCCGGGTGCGGCTCCTCGCGCCACTTCAGATGGCGCCAGCATTCCTTGCGATCGAATTATCCCCTCATCGAGTGGCTGGCTTGATGACGCTTTTCTTTGGCCCCGTATCGATCGATCTGGGACGATCGTGGTTCGAATCAAGCCGTTGGGCGCTTGTCCAATTGGCCGTTCATCCGCGACTGTGCATGGTCTTCGGAGGCATTCAACAACTGGATGTCGTCGTTCCCCAAGCTGGCTGGCGGTTGTTTCCAGCAGCCAGCGCCCAATGGGAGATTGATGTGATGTTCACAGGCAGAGAGATCCGGCTGTCCGTCGGCGGCATCCTATGATCCGGCCGACGATCTGGACGCTGCTATGGGTTGTGCTTCTTGGCACGCTTGCCGTTGGGGCCCCGATCACCGTTCTCTATACCAACGACATCCATGTGCGACTGGATCGACTTGCTTCAATCGGACGCATGATTGAGCTTGAACGCGAGCAAGGCAATCCGGTCCTATTGTTCGATGCGGGGGACACGTGGCAGGATCACCGGCAATGGATCCCCAACGTTTGGGGAGCCGAACGCATGATTGGGTGGATGAATGCCACAGGCTTCAGCTCGATGACGCTGGGCAACCACGATACCTATTGGGGACCACAGCGACTGTCTCAATTGATTCTTGATGCGGACTTTCCCGTGCTTTCAGCCAATTGGCAGCCAACGTACGGCGAGCGACTTGTGCGAGCGGCAACGTTGTTGCGCGTCGAGGATGCAACCATCCTTGTGATTGGGCTCACAACGCCCGAATTTCTGCCCATCCCGGCCTATCCCGGCTGGCGCTATCGGGATCCCGAGGCCGCATTGCGAGAACAACTGAAGGCATATGCGGATTCATTTGACTGGGTATTCGTGGTCGGTCACATCGGCTTGAATGACGCGCGGCCCATCGCGCGTGAAGTTCCGCAAATCGATTTGTTCGTCTCGGGGCACTCTCACGAAGCTACCATTCAGCCGCTCGTAGAGGGGCACACGCTGATTGTTCAATCAGGCGCATTCGGTCAAGCATTGGGACGGCTCGTGCTGGATCTCGATTTGGAGAGCCACACGATGGCTGTACTGGCTCATGACTTGATCCCTACAGAAAGGACCCCCGTCGATGTGCGAGCGGGGGTCCAACATCTCATTTCAGTCCTGACTGTGATCGCCTGTGCGATCTTGGCGTGGATTCTCTAGAAACTGATCGCGAATCCGATGCCGTTATCCACAAGACCCAGGGTGAAGCCCTGAGCTTTGGCGACGTCATAGGCATCCAACCCGCTGTAGACGCCCCAGGCAAGATGGACCAATCCTACGAGCGAGTATGAGTAGTAGCTGAACGGAAGAATCGCGGCGACATAATAGGCTCCGACGTCTAGTGCAATGGCGATCCCGAAATGCAAAAGCGCCTTGTCTGTTTGATCGTTGATAAATTGTCCCAATCCGGGGAGTACGAACGACGCCAAACCTGGTATCCAAGCGTCATTCGATTGAGCCACGGCACCCACGCTGCTCACCAGCACCATCACTCCGATACTCAACAACACGATTAGCTTTCGCATCCCAACCTCCTGGGTTCCTTTGCTACGATTCACCCTCGGCTTCCAGTTTCTCGAAAAACTCGTCGTCAATATCGAAATTGGCGAACACTTCTTGCACGTCTTCATGCTCATCAAGCAGGTTGACGATCTTCAACACTTTCTCTGCCGCAGCACCTTCCACATGCACCGTGCTCTTGGGAATCATGGTCGCTTCAGCGCGGTCAGGGGTGATCCCCCGGTCCTTGACAACCTTGATCAATGCAGGCAAATCTGCTGGCGCACACGTGGCCTCAATCATTCCGTCTTGATTGGAGATCTCTTCAGCACCGGCTTCGATCAGGGCAAACTCCAGATCGTCATGATCGATACCGTCAGGAAGCTCGGATATCAGCACCATGCCCTTGCGATCAAACAGCCACGACACGCTGCCCACTGAGGCCATACTCCCGCCGTTCTTGCTGAAAATGTGACGGATGTCTGCTGCCGCTCGATTCTTGTTGTCAGTCACCGACCGAATAAGAACGGCGACCCCGTCATTGGCATAGCCCTCGTAAGTGATCTCTTCATAGGCCATGCCCTCCAACTCACCGGCAGCTCGTTTCAGGGCTCGATCGATGTTGTCTTTGGGAAGGTTGGCAGCTTTCGCGCGTTCCAGCGCCTGAGCCAATCCAGGATTGTGCTCGGGGTTTGGATCTCCGTTGCGTGCTTGGATCGTAATTTCCTTAATCAGTTTTCCAAAAGCGCTGGAGCGTTTCTTGTCTTGGCGCTCCTTGCGGTACTTCGTGTTTGCCCATTTTGAATGTCCGGCCATACTCTTCCCCCAAGTCGTTCGTTGTTTCTGAGGCCTCATCATAGCAAACCCATTTCAGTAGGGCAAACAAGGCCGTCCAATTGAGAGGGACAGCCGAATGAAGGTCCTCGGTCTCAAGACAGCGAATGGTGTGGCATTTCTGCTCGGGCACAGGATATTTGACACTGCCTAAGTTCTACGGCAGAGTAGTTCTTGAGTCACATTAAGAGGGGGAATGATGAAACGAACTTTTCGCATATTGCTGGCTGTCGGCCTGGTTGTCCCAATGATTCTGTTGAGCGGCTGTCTGTTCAATGTGTTCCAGACGGCCAAAATGCTGCAATCTGGAGACATGTCGGTTCTGATTGGCTCGGGGCTGATCAACATTGCTCTTGAAGAGGATCCTGCGTGGACGCTGACACCTCAGGCGCGATTCAATTTCGGTTTGTCGGATTCTGTCAATCTAGGCATCCATACGGGAGCGCTGATTCCGCTCTCGACAGGCGAACCTGGCTGGCTCGGCGTTGCTGGGGATCTGAAGTTCTCTTTGGTGAACAATCCGGAATCCATCTCACTGTCTGCCGGATTTGGTGCCGGCTATGGTCTCCATTTCATCGGATTCGGCGTCTTCGGCGAAGTGTTCCTCGACCTGAATGTGTTCCCGCTCTTCTTTGCCTATCAGCCGACGGTGCCGTTGAGTGGCGAGGGTTTTATGGTGTGGCATGACGTATCCATTGGCATGCCGCTGGAGCTGTCTGAGAAAGCTCGTCTGATCATTCTGGTTGACACGCGGAATCTTGGCTTGATCAGCTACGGAATCGGTTTCGAGATCAGTTTCTAGCATCGAGCCCAGCAGACAGCGCGGTTAGGATCTTACGATCAGCAGTTGGAAAGGCGAATTGCTCAAGTTCGCTGGGGTGGGCCCAGGTCCAGTTGGCGACATCAATGGATCGGGGCTCACCTCCTGTATGACGGCAGTGCAGCACATGAAGCGTCATCCGGAAGTGCGTGTAGGCGTGTTTGATGGCCATGAAGTACTCGAATCGTCCCACTTCGATGCCCAATTCCTCTTGCAGTTCACGCACCAACGCTTGTTCAAGCGTCTCCCCTGCCTCGACCTTGCCTCCAGGCAATTCCCATAGGCCGCCCAGCATGTCGCCAGCCTTGCGTTGGGAGATCAACAGACGACTGGTTGGGGCAAAGGGCTTTCCGTCCCAAATGGCTCCGGCCACCACATCGACGTGCGGAATCCGCGCCTTCGGTGTCTTCTGAGGAAACATCGTTTGCCGCCCTGTTTGTTGAGCCTCGCAGGTTTCTGCGACCGGGCAGACGTTGCATTGGGGCACGCGCGGCAGGCAAATGCGCGCTCCAAGATCCATCAGAGCTTGGTTGAAGGCACTGGAACGCCCGCTGGCAACCATGGCGACCACGGTAGCAAGAAGCCGTTTCTTGGTCTCGGCCTTGCCCACGTCACCTGCAATGCAGAACAACCGACTGATGACGCGAATGACGTTGCCATCGAGCACAGGCTCATCTTGCCCAAATGCAATCGAGGCGATGGCTCCGGCAGTGTAGGGTCCTATGCCTGGCAGATTGCGCAAGGCGTCGGCTGTGCTGGGTAATTTGCCCGCATAGTCGGAAAGTACCTGTTGAGCGGCCCTATGAAGATTGTGAGCGCGGCGGTAGTAGCCGAGGCCTTCCCAGGCCTTGAGGACCTCGTCAATCGAGGCGTTGGCCAGTGTTTTGAGCGTCGGAAATCGGTCGAGGAAACGCCCGAAGTACCTCAAGACAGTGCCGACTTGCGTTTGCTGGAGCATGATTTCCGAGACCCAAATGGCATACGGATCGGAGGTTCTGCGCCACGGAAGATCGCGAGCTTCGACGTCATACCACGCCAACAACTGCGTTTGGATCTGTCGGATGGTCATCTGTTTGTGCGTCATGGAACCTTACGTTATCCGATCTCGCGGATTCTTCTAGGTGCCAGGGCACATTCGGTGCCCCACGTCTGCTGACCCGGCGCGCAGACCCTGGGCTACCCTGAACTGATGTTTTGCAGAGAAGATCGAAGATGCCGAATGAGGGACCCGTTGCATGGAACACAGGATTGACCCGTCTTTGTGAGCCTTGTCGTCCTAGCCAGTCACAGCGAGCACAATTCTGTAGAGGAAAAACGAAAACAATCCCGCTGCCGTTGGCGTGGCCACCCATCCGGCGGCAATGCCCAGCAGTTTCTTGCTGCGAACCGTCTTCACACCTTGAAGGATGCCCACACCGATGATGGCGCCTACCACGGCCTGCGATGTGGACACAGGAATTCCATACAGAGAAAAGAAGTGAACGGCGAGCGCTGCCGCCATTTGCGCAGAATAGGCGCTGACAGGATCCAGCGTGGCAATCCCACCTCCCACGGTCTGCGTGACGCGATGGCCGAAAGTCAACGTGCCGCTTGCCATGGCAAATCCGCCCAAGATGCTGATCCACAGCGTAGAGATTCCCAAACCGAGATTGGTGATGGGCCCCATGGCGGTTCCCACGTGGTTGGCGCCCAAAGAGAATGCCAAATAGCAGGCGCTAAGAATCAGCAGGGCATGGGGGACTCGTTGCCAATAGTTTCTCTGTGTCCGTCGAAGAAGAACTTGTGAAATCCAGTAGATGGCCATGGCAATGATGGCCGTAAGCGCCGGACAGATCACCCAAACCTCTGCGATGGAGATGATCGTTCCCACATTGATGTCCGCGCCGATTGCCAGGCCCACACCGGCCACCCCACCCACGATCACCTGTGATGTGGAAACGGGCAAGCGCAATATGGTCGCCACCGTGACAAAAATCCCGGAACACAACAGAGCGATCACAATGGCTGTGACGCTGAGCTCTGTCGTCACAATGCCCTTGCCGACAGTCTTCATGACACTCCCACCCTGAAGAATCGCTCCCAGCACCGCAAACACGCTGACCAGCAGGGCGGCTCTTCGATAGGTCATCAGTCCAGAACCGACGGCTGTTCCGATGCAATTGCCCGCATCGTTGGCACCGATGTTCCAACCGACATAGAACCCAGCAAGAAGGAGTGGTATCAAGGTAGACATTTAGGTGGTCTTTATAGTCTCTGTAGGCATTGGGTTCAAGTCTCATCGATTTCCGGGAGCAAGCGAAGCCCATACGCGCTCCTATCGAGGGAACTATGGCCTGTTGGCTGGCTCTCCGGCGAGGGCGTCGAGTCCGTCCGTGTCATGCCAAAATCCGCCCGATGACGACATTCACGTCCGTCCCAGACAGGGAGGCAGGCGACGGCGCGTAGGGGAACGATGCTGTCGCTGCCTGGCAAAGTCGTGCAAGAATGGCGAGTCCAGATATAATCCCGGCATCTCAGCATGTAGCGGAGGACTCAATGGGTGACTACAAGATTGCGTTGCTCCCCGGCGATGGCGTGGGTGGAGACGTACTTGAAGCAGCGCTGAAGGTACTGGAGGCCGTGGATTTCGAGGCCGAGTACTTAAGCGGAGACATTGGTTGGGAGTTTTGGCGTACTGAAGGCAATCCCCTGCCGGATCGAACCATCGAGCTTCTGAAGGAAACCGATGCCTGTTTGTTCGGAGCCATCACATCCAAACCTAAAGAAGAAGCGGCAAGAGAGTTGGTCCCCGAGCTTCAGGGCAAGGGATGGGTCTACTCCAGCCCCATTGTTGGTCTGCGTCAGCTGTTCAATTTGCACACGAATCTGCGGCCATGCAAAGCCTATGCTGGCAATCCACTCAACCTTCGAGACGACATTGACTTGGTTGTGTTCCGCGAAAACACGGAGGGGCTGTACTGCGGAGTTGAGTTCCATCCCGTCCCCGACGCGGTGCGCGCGGGACTCTCCGTGCATCCCAAGATGAAGCGATTCGCGGATGTCCCCGGCGAAGATTTGGCCATCTCCACGCGCATCTTTACCCGCAAAGGCTGTCAGACCATCATTCGAGCGGGGTTCGAATATGCCAAGAAGTTTGGCTATCCAACAGTCACTATCGTCGAGAAGCCCAACGTCATTCGCGAAACTTCGGGCTTGATGGTTCGCGAAGCTCGCAAAATCGCTCAGGAATACCCGGGGATCGAATTGTGGGAGACCAACATCGACGCCATGTGCATGTGGCTGGTGAAGAACCCGCAGAATTATGGCGTCATGGTTTCGTCGAACATGTTCGGCGACATCTTGTCTGACTTGGCAGCACAGCTTGTCGGCGGATTGGGCTTTGCGTGCGCTGGCAATATTGGCGACGACACCGCCGTGTTCGAACCCACACACGGTTCAGCCCCGAAGTATGTCGGCATGAACAAGGTCAATCCGATCGCGACCATCCGATCGGCTAAGATGATGCTCGACTACCTTGGCGAGACGAAGAAAGCGGACCGCATTGAAGCTGCCGTTGCTCAAGTTATTGGCGAGGCCCGCGTTCGAACCTACGATATGGGCGGCTCATCGACTACCTCAGAGATGGCAGACGCCGTCGCCCGAGCGGCCAAGGAGGCTTGATGACGTCGATTAGTCGCAAGATGGCGCAATTTGCATTGTCGCTGACCTACGATCAGATTCCCGAGCCAGCCCGCAAAGAAGCCAAGCGCTTCATGCTGGACTCCGTGGGCTGCGCATTGGCTGCCGTAGACAACGAGGACATGAAGCAGGCGTTTGAATACATCCAGATGCTGGGTGGACACGAACACGCGTCTATCATCGGACATGGCACGAAAACCAATCTGGGCAACGCTGCGTTGATGAACGCCCTGCTCATCCGAGCGATGGATTACAACGACATCTACTGGAAGCAAGATCCGTCGCATCCTTCAGACATCATTCCCGCGGCGTTGGCGCCTGCGGAATACCGTGGACTCGATGGCAAGGAATTCCTCGTCGGCGTGCTCATTGCCTACGAACTGGAAATGCGCTTGTGCCTTGCCGCCACCCCCGGTGTGCGCGAAGTGGGCTGGCATCATGCCTCGTTGACGCAATTCGTCAGTCCGTTGGTCGCGGCGCGCATGTTCGGCCTCACGGAAGATCAGACCGTTGCAGCGTGTGGTATCTCTGGATCGAGCCACTTCACACTGGGCGGCGTCGTGGCAGGCCACCTCACCAACATGAAGAACACGGCCGATCCGATGGCGACAGAAGCCGGTGTTCGTGCCGCCATGTTGGCATCCACGGGCTATTCCGGACCTGTCGAGTTGTTCGAGGGCAAAGAGGGCGTGTTTGAGGTCATTCGAAACGTGTCCTGGGATTCGGACAAGATGCTTGACGGCCTCGGTAAGAAATTCCTCATCACCGAATGCGGCTACAAAGCGTTCCCCACAGAAGCGCTCACGCATCAACCGATCACCGCCGTGATGCAGGCAATGTCCGAGCACGGCATTGATCCGCACAAGATCTCCGAAATCCTTGTTGAGACGACGACGAGAGGTGCCGACATCCTGTCGGATCCGTCCAAGTATGAGCCCAGGACGAAAGAGACCGCCGATCACTCGTTGCCTTACTGCATTGCTGTGGCCGCAACCAAGGGCAATGTACTGCCTTCGGATTTTGAGGAGGCTGCGCTCACAGATCCCTTCGTATGGGAGATGCTCGGCAAGATCAAGGTCGTGGCCAATGCTGAGATTGACGCCATGTTCCCGGGTGTCAAGCGAGCCATCATCACCATCACCACCACCGATGGGGTTGCGTACACCAAGCAAGCTGATTTCGCCAAGGGCCGTGCCGAGAGCCCGCTATCTGACGACGAGCTGATTGGCAAGTTCCGCTCCAATGCATCTCATGTGATGAGCGAACAGCGCATGGACAAGATTGTGGATGCCACATTCAAGATGGATGAGCTTTCTGACATCAACGCGTATGTCCGTTTGCTGACGCGTGATCGATAGCTCCTAGCGAAACCTGCACAAGCGGGCGCTCACACGGGAGCGCCCGTTTTCTTTGCGCTGGGCATCGAAATTGAGGCGCTGGCAGCGTCTCCGGTTGAAGGAACAGTCAGTCTGAAGGGGGAATGACTTCTACGGCCGAGCGTTCAGGTTACAGGTGCTTCTGCGCCACCATTAGCTCGATATGATCGGAGAGATCCTCTGCACGATCCGAAAGCTCGACGATCGAGCTAATGAAGCTGTTGATCTGGAGCTTGTGTGCAAGGTCAATATCCTGCTCAAACACCTTCTTGAGGATCTTGCGCTCGATGTGATCGATCTCTCCCTCGATGCGTTCGATCGCAACAGTGTGTTTGAGTGCGGCTTCCATGGTCTTGAACAGATTGGCGATGGCATCCTTCACGTGGGCAAAGATGAGTTCCGTCTTGGCACTGATTTCAAGAATGGCCGATTGCATCATGTCGGGGATCTTGATTTGCTGAATGAGCAAGTGATCGAGCGCGTCTTCGGCTGCATTGGCTAGCCGATCGACTTGATCGACCAATTGCAGAATGTCCCGCCGGGACATCGGCATCAGCGCACCAGACAGCAGTTGGGCTTCCACGCGTCGACGCACGTCATCGGCGCGACCCTCGGAACGATGGGTCTCAAGAGCCAGCTTGTCAGCCTTCTCAAGATCTCCGTCCTGAACATAGGCGTTGATGGACTGGATGAAGTATTGGAGTGACTCGTCGACACGATTCAGATGTTCAAAAACCAGATTCTCGATCTCCCGCTGCTTCTTCCAGAGCCTCATACCCCCACCTTTTCCCCAGATATTCGAGCTTCCCGTATGCCTTCGCTATTTGGGATGCCGCCTGTACTCCCGCTTGCTACAGCATATCTCTGGGCGTCCGACCGATCAACTGGGTTTATCCGACTGGTGGCTCCACCACAGCTGCAAGCCTTTGAGCGTCAGGACGGGATCGTAGAGTTCGATGGAATCAAGCTGTTGATAGAACATCTCACCCTTTCCGCCGGTGGCGATCACTTGAAGAGGAACGCCCACTTCAGCCTTAAATCGTTGAATGAGGCCGTCGACCAGGTCGAGGAAGCCGAGGACGACACCTGCTTGAATGTTGGTCATCGTGTTCTTGCCGATGACGCTTGCCGGAATTCGCAATTCGACAGCATGCAATTGAGCGGCGCGGTCGGTCAGCGCTTGGGCAGCCAGCCGCATTTCCGGAGCAATCGCGCCTCCCAAGAATCGGCCGTCCTCTGCGGCAAGATCGAACGTTGTGGCTGTGCCAAAATCCAAGATGAGAATAGGACCACCATGAGCCGCATGGGCGGCGATGCAGTTGGCAATACGATCTGCGCCGACGGTGTGTGGCGTCTCGACATCGAGAACGATGGGAGACGTGCTGGAATTCAAGAAGCCGACGTTCTCACCGACCAACGGTTTGAACGCCGTGGCCAGCGGAAGGTTGAGCGAAGGGACGACTGAGGCAATGGCCACGCCAGCAATCTCTTGTGAATCCACATGGGCCTCAGCGAGCAGGCTTCTGACTGTGAGCCGTAACTCATCCGCCGTTCGATTGCGATCACTGGTGACGCGCCATGTGTGGATGAGCACATCGCCACGGAATAGGCCAAGGACGATGTTGGTATTGCCGACATCCAAAACCAGAAGCATGGTTGGACTCCTTTAGAACAGTCCTTGTCCGCGAGGAAGAATGGTGTTGTCGATCAGTCTCGTCTTTCCGACGCGCACAGCCAAACTGACGAGTGCCTTGTCTGTGACCATTTCCAGTTCTTCCATTGCCTCAAGATCGGCCACGCTGACGTAGTCTGGAAGAGCGAGTGGCTCTGCTTGGAGGATCTTTGTCATTTCGCTTCGCAGCGTCTCGGCGTGGCGTTCACCCTGGTCATACAATGCTTCGACGTGGTCGAGACATCGTCGAAGTACCGGGGCAGCGGCGCGTTGCTGTGGCGTGAGATAGGCATTGCGACTGCTCATCGCCAACCCATCCGACTCACGAATCGTCGGCCCCAGAACAAGCTCGATCGGGAAGTTAAGATCGCGCACCAATCGGCGGATAACCAACGCCTGCTGAGCATCCTTCTGTCCGAAGAAGGCGCGCTGCGGCTGCACCACATTGAACAATTTCGCGACGATTGTGGCGACACCGCGAAAGTGCGTCGGGCGAGATGCCCCTTCCAAGCGTTGCGTGATGCCCAGGACATCGACCCACGTGTTGTAGTCCGCCGGATAAAACTCCTCATTGCTTGTCGGAGCCAGCACGAGCTCGACGCCTTCGGATTCCAACAGTGCCAAGTCGCGCTCAAGATTGCGCGGGTAGGCAGCCAGGTCTTCTGTGGGCGCAAACTGCGTTGGGTTGACAAAGATGCTGGCGACGACGGCGTCACACGACGTGTGAGCCAGACGCGCCAGCGACAGATGGCCTTCATGCAAATAGCCCATCGTTGGGACAAATCCCACGCTGCCCTTCAATGTTCGCCGTGCGATCTGAAATGCACGAATCGTGGTCACCGTCTCCATCAGCTTGCGGGAAACGCTTGCTTGACCTCCCGCACCACCTCCTCGTCCATGGAGAAGCCGTGCGCCTGCGTGGGGAACGTCCGATCTCTCACTTCTGCGGCATAAGTATCGATGGCGCTCTTGGCTTGATCCGCCAATTGGGCAAAGCGCTTGGTATGCTTGGGCTGAAAATCGGTGAACCAGCCGAGGATATCGCTGACCACTTGAATCTCGGCATCGCAGTCAGGGCCAGATCCAATACCGATGGTGGGAATCTCCAGTCGATTGGTGATGAGCTGCGCCAACGCGGCGGGCACACATTCGAGCACCACAGAAAATGCTCCCGCGTCCTGTACTGCGAGCGCATCCTCCATCAGCCTCAATGCCTGTTGTTTGGTCTTGCCCTGCGCCTTGAAT
Organism: Candidatus Bipolaricaulota bacterium; assembly: GCA_018817505.1. Lineage (GTDB taxonomy): Bacteria > Bipolaricaulota > Bipolaricaulia > UBA7950 > UBA9294 > SPBW01. The sequence continues at coordinate 13,729 of JAHITR010000153.1, forward strand.
CCACCCAGCTGATGAACCGATTGCGGCGTCAGCCCGATGTGGGCCATGACGGCAATCCCCGATTCCGTGAGCCGGCGAATCGTCGTCGCCATCACCCGGCCGCCTTCTAGCTTGACGGCTTGAGCGCCGCCTTCTTGCATGCAGCGGGCGGCACTGTCGAGCGCCTGTTCTGGCGATTTGTGATAGGTCATGAATGGCAAATCGGCGACAACCATCGCCGATTGACTGCCGCGGACAACGGCGCGGGTGTGATGGATGATGTCGTTAAGGGTGACGGGAATAGTGTTTTCGTACCCCAGCACCACCATTCCCAGGCTGTCGCCGACGAGAATGATGGGAATGCCCGCTTGATCGACCAGCCGAGCGGTGATGACATCGTAGGCAGTGAGTGCCGCAAAACGAACGCCGTCTTGCTTGAACTTTCGAATCTGTGCTGTCGTGGTTCTCATGATTCGTTCCCTCCGCGTGGCTCCTTGAGTGCTGCATCCAACCGCTCGACGACTTCCGAATCGATTGTCCCCTTGGCCAAGGCAATCGGTAGCGTATGGCGAGCCAACTGTTTGTACAGCGACAGCAATTCTGGGGCCACCTCTCCCAGTGCGATCACATGTCGCTTCACTGTGCCTACATCGCCACGGGCAATAGGACCGGTTAACGCAGCAGGCAAGCCGATGGCTTCTAGATTTTCCACCGTTCCACGCACCAATGGCAACAGTGCCTTCAACCCCTCGGCCTGACTGATGCCCAAATGCTCCCACAGCCCGGATGCCAGCTCTAGCAGCGTGACCAAATAGTTGGACGCCATCACGGCGCTGGCGTGGTACAGCACCTTGCTGCCATGCAAAGACAGCGGTGTGCCACCCAGTGCATCCACCATGTCATGCAGCACTTGTTCGAACTCCGCAGTCGATGCCTCGATGGCAAATGCGCTTCCGGGGATGTTCTTTCTTGCCTGGGCCACATTGGCGAACGATTGCAGCGGATGCAGCGCGCCGACCATAGCGCCTTGGCGTTGTGCGCGTTGCAGCAGATCAATGGATGCCGCGCCATTGCAGTGAACGACGCCGTTGCGTGCGCTCCACTGGACGGAGTCTGCCACTGAAACGATGGCATCATCGGAGACTGTCAGGAAGGTGACGTCTGCCTGATCCGCCACCTGCTGCGGGGAATCTGCATCCAGCACGTCGCTGGACAGGCGTTTCGCTAGAGCCTCGCTGGATGCGGGCTTGCGATCGAACAGAGCGACAATTCGATAGCCGTTCTGGGCAAACGCTTCCACAAGCGCTGTGCCGACAGTGCCAATTCCGATGAATCCAAGAGTTGGATGACTGCCTGGTTCCATGGCGTCCTCCCTAGGCTTGATCGAGCAAGGCGACGATGCGGTCAAGAATGCGCTCGGCGACCTCGCGCTTGGGCATCAATGGCAGCGACTCGGATTCGCCTTTCCGATCGAGGACCGTGCATTCGTTGTCGTCTGCGCCCATCCCCGAATCCTTTCGAGAGATATCGTTGGCGACGATGAGATCGAGGTTCTTGGCCACGAGTTTGCGTTGCGCGTTCTTGATGAGATGTTGCGACTCGGCTGCGAAACCCACGCGAATGGGAATGCCGGTGACCGTCGTCAAAATGTCTTCAGTACGGCTCAATGGCAGAACGAAATCAATGTCGAGTTCTTCTTTCTTTAGCTTTTCAGATGCGCACATCTCGGGCGTATAGTCGGCGACAGCCGCAGCCATGATCAGCACATCGGCATCTGATGAGACCAACTTCACGGCATCGAGCATCTCCGCAGCCGATTCGACAGGGAAGACGGACATGCCAGACGGCGGCTCAAGGAACGTCGGACCTGTAATCAGAGTGACGTTGGCGCCGCGGTCGCGGGCTGCCTCGGCCAACGCAAATCCCATCTTGCCTGTCGATCGATTGCTCAAGAAACGGATGGGATCGATCGATTCGCGCGTGCCGGCGGCAGTGATGACCAGCTTACGCCCCGTCAAATCTCCCCCCGCTCCCAACAGGCCCAATGCAATCCCGAGAATGTCATGAACCGATGCGAATCGACCGGCACCGAAACCGCCCGAAGCCAACCGTCCGACTGCTGGCCCGACAAAGCGCACGCCACGTGACTTGAGGGTTTCGAAGTTGGCCTGAGTGGCCGCATTCTCCCACATCGCCGTGTGCATGGCCGGAGCGATGAGGATCGGTGCGCGTGTAGCCAGTGCCGTACAGGTGAGCAAATCATCGGCAATGCCGGTTGTGAGCTTGGCCATCACATTGGCGGTGGCCGGAGCGATCAACATCAAATCGGCGACCTCAGAAAGTGAGATGTGTTCAATGGAATAGGGATTGGTCAAGTCGAACATGCTCGTAGACACTGGCAATCCGGTGATCGCACGAAATGTGGCTGGGCCGACGAGCTGGGTGGCAGCCTCCGTCATCACCGTATGGACGGCGACACCAGCCTGTGTGAGCTTGCTCGCAAGATCCACCGCCTTGTAGGCGGCAATCGATCCACTGACTCCGAGAACGACGTGTCTTTCTGGCATTTCACTCCCTTTACCCATCCGGCCGGATTGTACAGGGGGAGCATGGCAATGCAAAGCGTTGGTCATGAAGGGAGCTGGTTCTTGGAATGAGTAGGAAGGAAGCTGTAGGATCGCAACAAGACATAACAGCGCCGAGCGTAGAATAAGAGGAACAGTGTGAGATGCTGCCAGATGAAGCGGTTGGGTGAGAGAGTATCATCGGCAGTATCGCTGCTGATTTCGGAAGGCCTGTTCTCCAGGCAAATTCCGGAAGTCGAACTAGACGGTGTCGAGTGCACGATCTCGAATACTTCAGGTAAAGGGGCGGTGTGATGTGTCAATAACGAGAACGGTCATATTTGTTCATGGATGGAGCGTCACGAATACCGAGTGCTACGGGGAGCTGCCCCGAAGGCTACAACATGAAGCTGCTGGGGCAGGAATCACCCTCAAGGTCAAAGAGATCTTTCTGAGTGAATACATCAGCTTTCATGACGAAGTACGCCTCAGTGATATCTCGCGGGCATTCCGCACCGCCGTTGCAGACACATTGCCTGAAGTGCTCAAAGGCGGGCAGCGATTTGTTTGCATTACGCACTCTACAGGAGGGCCAGTCATTCGAGATTGGTGGCACCGCTACTATGATTCCATTCCGCGAAGCGGGATCTGTCCTATGAGTCACCTGATCATGCTTGCGCCAGCCAATCACGGCTCTGCATTGGCTCAACTGGGAAAAGGAAGACTAGGTAGACTGAAGTCGTGGCTTCTTGATGGCGTCGAGCCAGGACAGGGTGTTCTAGACTGGCTAGAGCTAGGCAGTGCGGAATCGTGGAATCTGAATGCCTCATGGAATCGAGCCACCGGCAATCGTATCGGCGCGAAAGGCATTTTCCCATTTGTTCTTACAGGGCAAACGATCGATCGGAAATTCTATGACGTGCTCAATCCCTATACCGGGGAAATGGGCTCGGACGGTGTTGTACGTGTCGCCGCAGCGAACCTGAATGGAAGACTTATCAAGCTTGCCCAGCAAGCGCCAATTCACAACGCAGATGAGGAGCCAGAGGCGCCGGAGTTGCGAGTTGAAGAAGTCGTTGAAGCCCCGCTTTCTGCGATGAGACTATGTGAAGGAAAATCCCATTCGGGTGAGACCATCGGCATCATGCGAAGCGTGAAGAAGAACGCAAAGCTAGACCCTGCCAGCACAGATACAGTTGATGCGATTCTTGAGTGCTTGAATGTAAAGACAAAGGCTCAATACACCGCCCTACGCAAGCGATTTGAGAAGCGAATCCGAGAAGTGCAGAAGAAGGAACTTGTGGAAACTGAAACTGGTTTTCTGCATAGAGAGCGTCTGTTCTTCCATGACCGATATTCGATGGTGGTCTTCCGCGTGCGTGATGACAAGGGACATCCCGTTACAGACTATGATCTTGTGCTTACTGCCGGGAGGGACAGCAATCCTAACCATCTACCACAGGGATTCCTGCGTGACCGGCAGAGAAACCACCTGAATCGCGAGACCATTACCTATTACTTCAACTACGATGCAATGGCTGGTTGTCCAGAAGTGAAGAATGCAGATGGAAAAGTGCTGCGTGAGGCCATGCCAGGAACGGAATCGATGGGCCTGAAGATCATCCCCAGACCCGAAAGCGGATTCGTCCACTATTTGCCGTGCGAAATTCAAGCATCTAAGGATCTTCTTCTTCAGGCATTGCAGCCAAACTGCACGACCCTCTTTGACATCCGATTACGGCGCATCGTTCACAAGAATGTCTTTCGAATGGATCAGATGACAGAGACGACGACGCCGAAGAACTTCAAGCGTACGAAGCCTGGTGATGTCATTCCGAACTAGTATAGGCGGGCAGATGCCAGCCTTCGGCCGAATGATACTCGTTCGCAAGCGAGAGCAATGCCCTAATCGCAGGGGTCTGACCTTCATTCTTAGGATTCCCAAGTTCCAAAGACAAACTACTGAACTCGTCGCTACGCTCGATTGACCTGCCGAGCTATCTGATGTATCTTCAATGTAGATACGGAGGTGGATAATGAAGGCACAGGTGTGCAAGTGGGGAAACAGCCTTGCCGTGAGAATTCCAAGAGCATTCGCCGAGGATCTTGGCGTTGGGCAGGACTCGTCCGTGGAGTTGACTGTCGAAGATGGCTGCCTGCTCATTCGTCCATCGGTAGCGCCGACATACGAGCTGGAGACGCTTCTTTCATCCATTACGCCCGAGAACCTCCATGACGAAATCGATCAAGACCAAGCTGTCGGCAAGGAAGCATGGTAGGAAAGACGGTCGCTCCAGATCGTGGTGACATCGTCTGGATCAGTCTCAATCGGCAGACTGGACACGAACAAGCAGGCCGGCGGCCCGTGTTGGTTCTCTCTCCGCGTGCCTACAACCAGAAGGTTGGCCTTGCGCTTTGTTGCCCGATCACAAGCCAGCAGAAGGGGTATCCCTTTGAAGTCGAACTACCGGCCGACGCTGCAGTCACGGGCGTGATCTTAGCGGATCAGGTGAAATGCCTGGATTGGCGTGCGAGAAAGGCTGAGGTCGCTGGGACGGTGCCCAGCGAGGCTATTGCCGAGACCCTCGGGAAGCTCGCTTCGCTCTTGCAGTAGTGGAAAGGGGAGCTGTCCTCAAATCCCGGGGACAAGTACTCAGTTCGTCTATTGCAGATAGAGCCAAAGACCGGTCAACGGGATCGCTGTATGGAAAAGGGGACAGGCTGCTTTTCCGCACTGATGTGCTGTATGGCTACCGATCCGCGATTGAGACGCTTCAGAAAAGCAGCCTGTCCCCTAGTTTTCGCAGCGAGGTGCATGTCCTGTAATCCTGCACACAAAATCGTGGAAATCAGACAGAACTTGCGATTGCAATGTAAGACCTGAGCCCTCGGAAGGGAGACTCAGGTAGGGATTGCGCATGGCGCCCCACTGGTTACGAGCAAAACGTTGTGCGGCTCAGAGTTCGTGGGATGCAAGCGCTGCGAAGAACCTGAGGGGATTCCCGATTCAGGACAGATTCCAAACCATAACGGGACTGGCGGCAAGAAGACACACAGTTCTGATAGGAATTGACGGCGGTGCCGGAACTGGCGAAACTGCTTAGTTAGTACCGATTCTTAAGCCTAACGGAGAGTAGTGAAATGAAAACGTACAGAATGAATGCAGTCATGGCAGGCGCTCTCTACTTGCTGGGGACGGTCTTTGGGGTTCTGAGTACAGTCGTTGGCGGCGATGTGCTTAGCTCAATTGTTGGCGGCAAGCCGCTTGTCGGTGTGGATATGCTGGGTCTCGTTGCCGCCAGTTCGGCCCAGCTCAACTGGGGGGCATTACTCATCCTCATGATGGGGATCTCGCTGGTGGCGATGACGATTTCACTCTACCCGATCTTCAGAAAAGATAGCAAAGAGCTAGCGATGGGTATGCTGCTTTTCCGCGGAGCGTTGGAGGGGAGCTACTATTTGGTTGGGGTCCTCGGCTTGTTGACGCTCATTGCACTCGGCAACGAATACGTTGTCTCCGGGGCTGCTTCGGCCGCTTTGCAGTCCATGGGCAATGTCTTGTATCAGTTTCAAGACTTCATCGGCCCGGTCGGTTCTATCGTGTTTCTGATTGGGGCCACATTTCTGTACATCTCCTTCTACCGTACCAAGCTGATCCCCCGATGGCTGTCCATCTGGGGTCTGATCGGCGTGGTTCCCTATTTTGCCTACGCCCTGTTGCATTTCTTCCACCTGGATACTGGCTATGGGTTCTACCTGCAGATGGTGTTGGCGCTGCAGGAACTTGTGATGGGAGCCTGGCTGGTGATCAGGGGATTCAATCTGGATGCAGTCAGGAAGTTGGATGAGGCGACATAGCCTCATCCAATTTCCTAGGGAATCGGGGAACACGTACCCAATGATCCGATCTCCGATTCGCAGAATCCGAATGGCATTTCGGGGCACTCTTGCAAGCAAGGGAGCAAGCTGTGACCAACCAGGGTGAGATCCGAAATGCCTCACTAGCTGATGCTGATTCCATAGCCAAGCTGTCGGTACAGCTGGGCTATCCATCTTCGGCCCAGCAGACAATCAAGCGCTTGTCGAAAATCCTTGGCTCTCGCGAGCACCTAGTGCTTGTGGCGTGCCTGCCTGATCACATTGTCATTGGATGGATGCACGTGTTTATAGCACTTCGCGTCGAATCGAATCCGTTCGCTGAGATTGGCGGATTCGGTGTAGCCGAAGAGCTCCGCGGCCGTGGGGTGGGACGTTCGCTGCTCGAAGCCGCCGACAAATGGGTGAAGGATCACGGTATCGCGAAGATGCGCGTGTGTACTCGCTCGACTCGGAGTGATGCGCAAGGCTTCTATCAACGTCTGGGCTTCATACAAACTAAGGAACAGCATGTGTATGACAGAGCTATCGACTCTGCCAACTAGCATCCTGCCGCAGGAGATGCAGGCTGGCGGAACCGAATTCAGGCTACTCGACATTCCTGAATCGCGGCGTTTTTGGTGAGCTAGAGCGTGAAGGTGCGCGATCAGGGAGCTCGTCTGGGCTTGAGCAATGATTGTGAATAGGGGAGAGAATTGATTGGGCAGGATCGACGGCAACTGCTGTCAGACATAGCCGATGCGTTGCTTGAACTGGGTGTCACGCCTGTGCTTCGAGTAGGGATTGATGGCGTTGATGGAGCAGGCAAGGCCCGGGGGCAGGCCTTCATTCTTGAATCGCTGTTGCACAACTGTGCCGATTCTCATCTTCAACTGACTTGTTCAAGAAGCCTTATGGCTGTAGGATGCTAAGCAATATCGCCAAGGGTAATATAGGATCAGTGAAGTGATGAATCTGGCAACTAAACGAGAGCGAATCTGGCGAAAGCCCGGTGTGATGAGCATGTCTGTGAGTTCACACGAGTCTTTGATGCGGTCAGGAGAGAAGAAATGATGCTACCAAGCCTGCTCTACGGACTGACTTTGATTGGGGGCCTTGTGTACGCTGTTCACCGTACGGTTTTATGGGCAGAAGAGGATGCACGGCTTCGCGGCAAGGAGCCGTGGGTTGTCAAGTGTGCGGTCATCGTTTTCTTTCCTTTGGGCTTGATTGCGTGGCTGCTTCTTCGTCCAGGTCCTATTGGCGGCACACTCCTCAACCACAGCAATCTCAATCCTACGAATTCCAGACGGCATTGAAACGGCGAGGGTCACGTCCTGCAATCCTGCGCACGAAACCGCCGGAATCAGATAGAGCTTGCCGTCGCAATGCAAGACTTGACCCTGGACCGCAAGATACTTCCTTGTCCCTACTAGTCAGAAGAATGTAATCATGAGCGGGAACTTGAATGAGGAGGAGGCATTATGAAACGAGGAATCGCCGTCGGGCTATCCGTCATTCTCATGCTTGGCTTGTCAGTTGGCAGTCTTGCCGCTGACAGGGAAGTGATTTTCGTTTCAGCGGAGAGTGGGTCTGGAACGATTCAGCAAGCCATTGATGCTGCAAACGCTGGAGACATCGTCATTGTTCAGGCTGGCTTGTACACAGAGAACGTCGTCATTGAGAAACCCATTACTCTCATCGGTCGGGAGGGGGCCATCCTTTCGCCCAGCGTTCCAGAGGCACCGGCTATCTTCATCGATGCGGCCGATGATGTCTTTGTCCGTGGCATTGAGATCATTGAGGCTGGGTGCGGAATCTTGCCGCTCAACTCTTCGTGCAATATCAGCGATTGCACCATCACCGCGACCGAGATGGGGATAGCGATTCACTTGACTGATGCTTCGTCTGCCGTTCATATCGCCTCATGTAGGACCTACGATAGCGGATCAGGCATTCTTGTTTCTGGCAATGGGTCCGTGTCGATTTCGCAATGCCAGATGCGACGGCATGGCGTCGGCATTTTTATTGCTGGGTACGGGACCACCACGGTCTCTCAATGCTCCATTGCGACGTGTTTTGAAGGAATCGTCACGTCAACGGCGGAGAAGGTGGTGCTCGTCGCCAACGAAATTCATCACAACGATGGACGAGGGATCCGTCTGGAGGTACCGTCATCGAATGGATCCGAGCCTTCTACAGAAGCAGTGGACTACGAAGGCTATCTGGCGATGTTTGACAACCTCATTGAAGACAATGGTCAATGGGCGATGACCTTGTGTGGCATCAATGGCGTCGATTCCGACGTAGTTTTTGGAACGTTCATGGGTTCAGGCAATTCGTTTACTGGCAATGGTAACGGCCCTACGTGTCCCGATAACCTGACGTTCCCGGAAGGCTTCCTCAAGGAGGAGTCCGACACTTAGAAATTGAAAAGAACATGGGAGTAGTACGAGTGGCCATGCTGACGTGCGGATTCGACAAGCATGGCCACTTGTTTGCAGCCATCGCAATTTAAGCCCGTCCTGATTCATTCATATGAGCCGGAATCCGCTCTATCTCGCGATAGAAACCACGTTTCTTTGTCAGCCACTCACGGTAGGATCAGGGGTCTGATCTTGCCTTCTGGCGTTTCCCGAATTGTCTCTGGGTGGCTGGATGAAATTGCCAAAGGGAACCGCTAAGGACAGTGCAAGTTCCTAGTCGATGTTCCATGCCGCCTGCAGCGTGTCATCCGTTCCGTTTATTCATCAAATACACACGATCCCAGCAAATGAGTCTCCCATCATGTTGTGCTTGGAGGAATCTCTGCGGTTGTCTTGAAGATCAAGATTGCGCTTTCATAGGGAGATGCCTTCAGCAAGAAGAAGGGAGATGACAGATGAACTTTCGAAGAATCCTATTTGCGATGGTTGGATTGCTTTTCTTGAGCTTGGCCAGTCTCGGACAGGCTCTTGAGGTGGGCGACGCTGTCTGGGCACAGTGGCGGCCCAATGATTGGTATCCCGGCACGCTTACCGAGGAGACGAGTCTCGGTTTTGTGGTGGCATTTAGCGATGTGACCGGCGTAGAAGACGTTGCAGAGGACTTGCCTGTTTCCGCAGAGATCCTGATGCCGCTGATCGTCATTGATCGTGCTCCGGATGCCGGACAAGTAAAAATCGGAACACGTGTGTTGGCTGAATGGCCTGAAGACCGGTGGTATTACCCAGCCACGATTGTGACGGCATCCGAAGAGGGGCTTTACGATATCCAGTTCGATGATGGCGATGTGGGGACCGTTGATTTGTCGCAACTGAGGCTTCGTAGCGAGCCGTCACAGCCTGCGATCGCTCCAGCAGTTGGCGACGTGGTCTGGGCTCAGTGGGAGCCAGGCGATTGGTATCCAGGCACACTGACAGACAAGAGCGACATTGGTTTTCACGTGGTCTACGATGACGAAAGCGAGCAAGATCTTCCACCTTCGTTGATTGTTGTTGTTCACGCTGTGGGGGCTGGTCAAGTGCAGGTGGGTACGCGCGTGCTGGCTCAATGGACCGATGAACGGTTTTATCCGGGGACGGTCCTGTCGGTTGCTGAAGATGGTGGCTACGACGTTCTTCTCGACGAGGGCGAGCGTGGGCTCGTTGAATTGACCGGGCTGCTTCTGTTTGGCGAATAGGCCTGCTTTCAGATTGAGGCACCCACTCAGAAATGGCAATCCTGGTGGGGTTCTGAGGCATACCGTGATTCAACGGGTAGCAGCTTGAGTCGGTCACAACTTGGCAACTGGATGCCAGGGGTTCTGCTTCAGCTAGCTGCTGACGGAGTTGGGGATCGGAACAACGAGTATGGATGCATCCTTGACCGTAGCGCATTCGGGGGTAAAGTGAGCAGTGTTCCGAGTTTCGACTCGGCGCCATGCACAGGAGGCTTGTCACGTGACCCCAGAAGATTTTATCCGAGCCTATGAGTACGCTTTGGGAACTCAAGACTGGAGCGTGGTCGAGCCACTGATTCACCCCGATGCCTGCGTAACTTTCTCCACTGGCAGCGTGCACAAAGGCAAGCCTGCAGTCCAAAGAGCGTTTGAAGCCAACTTCATGTCGATCAAGAGTGAAGTTTATGCGGTTTCCAATGTGCATTGGGTGACGAAAAGCGCGGATATCGCCACCTATCTGTTTGAATTTGACTGGTCGGGGATGATTCAGGGGCAGCAGGCACATGGAGCCGGGCGGGGAACCTCCGTGCTCGTGAATGAGGGCGGGAAGTGGCAGCTGCTCGTCGAGCATTTGGGACCGAAGACCCCATAGCCAGAAGATCTAACTGGCCTATGCAACATTGAAAGCGGCAGGTGCAACATCACGTTCTAGCACAATCTGTCTTTGAGTTCCTGTGATTTGCTGCGATGAGCGAGCGTGCGCACGTAACAATCTGTGCGGTACGATTTCACAAAGGGGGCCATATCTGATGCGATATGACAACGAGCTGGACGGCGTTCTTCAACAGATCATCGATCGTTGGCGAATTCCCGGAATGGCGGTTGGAATGGTCGAGGGAACTGAAGTCGTCTATGCCAAGGGGTTTGGTGTGCAGAGCCTGGAGACGCAAGTTCCCGTGGCGCTCGACTCGGCCTTCAGCACGGCCTCGGTATCCAAGTGCTTTGTCGCGACGGCCGTCGTTCAATTGGCGGAGCGTGGGCGCATCGATTTGGACGCGCCACTTGTTCAGTATCTGCCCTATTTCCGAATGGACGATGACCGCCATCGCCAGATCACCATTCGACAAATGCTCAGCCATACCTCAGGGATGCCGGACATTCATGAGAGCGAATACGACGACATGGTGGCCCACCCTGAGTCGGATGACGGTTCAGCCGAACGCTTTGTCCGTGGTCTGAGCGACAGCCAACTGATTGCGAATCCAGGTGAGCGCTTCAGTTACAGCAACATCGCATACAACGCGTTGGGTGACTTGATCGCGAAGGTTTCCAACATGCCCTTTGAACGCTACATGCGCGATCAGATTCTGATTCCTTCGGGTATGGAGCACAGCGGCTTTTTCTTTGCAGATCTTCCCTCGAGCAAGCTGGCCGTTCCTCATCTTCGGACACCGGTGATGACGGTCAATCCTCTTCAGCAGCCTTATCATCGGGCCGATGCCCCATCCAGCTTTCTTTATGCAACGATTCTTGACATGTGCCATTGGGGCATCACCTGTCTGCATCGGGGGACCTACCTCGGACAAAGCATCCTCTCCGAAGCCAGCTATGACACGATGTGGACGCCGGTCGCCGAATGGGGCGGTTCGCGTCCGGCGATTTACGAAGATATGGGCCTTGGATGGACCCTTGGCCATTTCAAAGGGACGAGCGCCGTCAGTCACGGTGGCATGGGATTTGGATGGTCTGCTTTTCTCCTGATCCTGCCTGAGCGGAATCGAGCTGCTGCCATCCTCTGTAATGAAGAGTCATTTGCACGCAACCGTACCGTTCGAGCGGTTGCAGACACGCTTGTGGACGAAATGCCGCAGGCGAACACAGTGTCTTGGATGGTGCCGATCAGTCGTGCGCTCGATGAAGGCGGCATTCAGGCGGCGTATGCCTGCTATGAAGAGATCAAGGCCAGTGGGGACAATGAGTACTACCTCGACGAGGACGATCTCCTTAACCTGGTGATTCAACTGACTTCGGCGAAGAAGCTGGACTTGGCGATGGACGTGCTGGGGCTGAACATCCACGCCTACCCGCAGTACGCGGATTCATATCTGCGGCTGGCAAGGATCTATCTGCAGAAAGGTGATGACGTG
>JAHITR010000154.1 GCA_018817505.1 Candidatus Bipolaricaulota bacterium
ATGGAGCTACGTGTCCTCGTGCAATGGCAATCGCCTTCACTGCCTGATTCACAGCGCGAGGTCTGATCGCCTCAATCTTTACTTCATGTCGTTCGCGTACGCCATGTGCAATAACGCCTGCGATGGCACTCGGATCGGATTGAGATGACACCTTCAGCGTGTTCACCATCCTCTCCTTCGCCTTCCCATCGGGCTACTTCGCGCTTTCCGTGTAGTGGGTCTGTCGAATGACGTTCACCTTAATTTCGCCCGGATAGTTGAGCTCTTCCTCAATCGCACGAGCGATGTCATAGGCCAATTTGGCGGACACATCATCATTTGCACGATCAGGATGGACCATCACGCGTACCTCTCGGCCAGCCTGAAGAGCAAACGCTTCTTGCACGGCAGGGAAAGATCGGCAAAGCTCCTCAAGGTCATGCAAACGCTGAATATAGCGCTCGTACGTTTCCTGTCTCGCTCCAGGGCGGGCAGCAGACAGCGTGTCGGCGGCTTGAATGATGACATCAAAGATTCCCTTGGGTTCAACGTCCTCGTGATGGGACGCAATCGCTTGCACAACTTCCTTTGATTCTCCGTACCGCCTCGCCAGATCGGCGCTGATTACGGCATGCGGTCCATCGACTTCGTGATCCACGGCCTTGCCAATATCGTGCAACAAGCCCGCGCGCTTGGCCGTCGTGGGATCAATGCCCAATTCCTCAGCCAGTGTCTTGGCAATTCCGCTGACCTCAATGGAATGCGTAAGCTGGTTCTGCCCGTAGCTCGTGCGATACCGCAGTCGCCCCAGGAGAGTGGACAGCTCGGGGTGAAGATCAATCCCCAGATCAAATGCGGCCTTGCGGCCCTCTTCCTTGACTCGTTCTGCCAGCCGAGATTGGGCTCTCTGCACTTTCTCTTCGATCTGTGCCGGGTGAATACGTCCGTCCTCAATCAATCGAATCAGTGCCATTCGAGCCACTTCTCGTCGAAGGGGATGGAAGCACGACAAAACAACCATTTCCGGCGTGTCGTCGACAAGCAACTCAACGCCTGTCAATGCCTCGAATGTCTTGATATTGCGACCTTCCCTTCCAATAATGCGGCCTTTGAATTCCTCAGAAGGCAGCGGAACCGAGCTGACGGTGTTTTCCTCCACATATTCAGAGGCATACCGCTGAACAGCAGTCGCCAGGATGTGGGCTGCTCGCTGCTCAGCCTCGTCCTTGGTCCGTCGCTCCACTTCTTCAATCTTGCGGGAGAAAAATCGCTGCGACTCGCTCTCAACCGTTTTCAGCAGCTGATCCTGCGCTTCCTTACGCGTCCAACCGGCGACACGTTCAAGCTGAGCCTTCCCATCCTCCAACAGCCGAATTCCTTCTTCCTTCAGCTTCGCGAGAACGTCCTCGTCCTTGCGCAGGGAGTCTTCGATCTTCTCAAGGTAGGCCGACTTCTGACCCAAGCGATCTTCTCGTCGAAGGATTCGCTCTTCTGAGCGCGTGATCTCTTCTTCACGCCGCTTTGCGCGCTCGTCCTGTTCTGCCCGAAGCGCCTGAACTTCACGCTGCCCCTGCAGAAGCATCTCTTTCTTAAGCTGCTCGGCTTCTTCCCGCGCGATGGCTAGTAGGTCTCCTTCCTTCCGCTTTCGAGGAATGGATCCCAGCAGGAAGCCGATCGCGATTGCCGCAATGAGGCTCATGCCAAAGCCGATATATAGAATAGGATTCACGTCGTCACGCCCCTTCGTACCACTCGACTTCCCGCATTATACCCGCTTCCCGCCCTCAACCTTGAGTGCTGCTGGCAGAAACAAAAGACTGAATAGCAAAGTAAACCCTATTCCGAGCAATGCGGACGCACCCAACATCCGCAAACCCGGTGTACGTGCAAGCATTAGACTGGCGAACACCAGCATCGTCGTCAACGAGGTGACGATCACCGAAATGGCTGTCGCGCCAACTCCACGCTCAATGGCTCCCTCTGGCCGCAATTTCTTCTCTTCCATCGTCCGATGAATGATATGAATGCCGTTATCCACTCCAATTCCTATCAGAAGAGGCGAAATCGTGATGCTGAGGAAATTGAAATCCATGTCCATCAGCCTCATCCCGCCCAACATCCAAATATAGCCCAGCACGAGCGGCGCTGTCGCCAACAAGGCACGCATCCACCCTCGCAAGCTCCCCCACACGATGATGATAATGACCAGAATCGCAATTCCTGTCGACAGATAGAAGTCGCGCTTCATGTACCCTTCGAGTTTTTCCACGACCAGCGGCATCCCGAAATAGTCATTCGAGAATGAACTGGCAAAGCGGTTGAACCTCTCCATGTTGTCACCATCAAAAATCTCGCGGCTCACTCTGGCCTGGATGACGAACCGGCCATCCGAGGTGATCGCTTGCGCACGAAGGGCCTCGGGATAGGCAAGAAGCACATCTCGCAGTAGCTCTTCCACGGGAGGAAGATCTCTCACTTGATTTAGATTCGAATCCAACGCGGCCAGCGCAGCTCGCAAGGCTTCCAAATTGAGAGATGCTGTGGCGACATCCAGACCTCCGATAAGTTGTTGAAGCTCCCTCAGCTGATGGATGATCCTGCTGCCCTGAATTCCCAGGCCAATTTGGCCATTGGCGGAAGCTGCAAACTGGAGCAGCGAGAATTGAGCCAGCACCGTCCGAATATGGGCCTGTGTATTGGCCTGCCCAGCAAGACTCACTCCCAAGATGTTCAATTGCTCGATGTATGCCGACATGTCAAGGGAGCTCAGCATCTCCTGTTGCTCCGTTAGGTTGACGGGCAACAGATCCAATGGCGATTCAACTGCTTCGAGAATGGGGGGCAACCCGTATTCGGACCACTGTCGATCGTAGTCAGTCAGCGCTGCCACAGCCGTTCTCAATTCCTCTCCCGTCGACGCGTAGAACGTGAACACGCTTCCGACACCAGCTCCGCTGTTCGCGAAATTCGCTTGCAGGATTTCGGCCACTTCCTGTGATTCAACGCGGGGGATCAGGTCCGTACTGGAGAATTCGAAGGACGTACGTGCAGCTTGGAACGTAACAAAGAACGTCAGAATAAGGATGATGACGAAGAACGCGCGCGCGCGCCCGGTGATCAGTTGGAAGAAGCCTGATAGACGAGGCGCCAGGCTGACGATGCCTTCTCTTCTGCGGATGCGAAAAAGGAAATGAGACAACGAGATGAGTGCTGGAACAAGGAACAGCGTGGCAAAGAATGCGAGCATGACACCGACACTGGTGATGGCCCCCATTTCGAATAGGGCGCGCGATCGCGCTGTGAGGAGTCCAACGAATACCAGAGATGTGGTTACCGCCGCGTACAATGACGCCTTCCCCTTGCTTAGGATCGCTGTATGCAGGGCGCGATTCAGCGACCGGCCCTTGTTGCGCTCTTCTGCATAGCGGGAAATGATATGAATGGCATAATCAATGCCTAGCCCGAGGACGAGCGCGGGCAAGAATGTGGTCACCAGATTGAAGCCATCAACAGCAAACTTGGCCCATGCCATCGTGAGAACAACGCTGACCAACAGCGGGATGACCGCGATAACACTGTAGAAGAACGATCCAAAAGCAAGAATAAAGATAACGAATACTCCAATGGATGAAATAATCGTCGTGCGCAACATGTCTTTATTAACGGCGGCAGTCGTCGCCGTATTGAATGAATAGGTGCCCGTTTGCCGTGCAAGGACGCCCAATGACTCGAGATTGGATGAATCGATCGCCGATTGAACGATTCCGGTGATTAGTTGTGAATACTCGACCCCTCGCTGCGATGGGTAGCGGGGCTGTGCAGCCAGCAATAGCAGCATGTGATCGCCAGAGATAAGCGGCTGGGGGGCCCTCAGGTCATCGTTCATATCGGGCATGAAGATGCTGCTTAGGTCATTGACCGCATTGGTCACGCTGGGGAGCTCATCCAAACCACCAAGCGTCTGCAACACGCCATCATTGAGTGAGATAATGAGAGCCAGCTGCTCCTCAATTGGATTTCCGCCCAACGAACTCGTTCCCAGGGACAGCTGACCAGACATGAGCGCCTGATTGAATTGAGTGGAAATGAGCTCGTACACCTGATCTAGGCTGCCAATGCTCGCATACTCCGACCCCAACATGTCTTCAGTGAATAGGCCAAACGCACCGCCGCCAATGGCGCCGCGTGCCAATTCAACACTGGCCTCAATGCGTTGGAGTTGCTCTTCCTTCAGATTGAAAAGCTGGATGTACTGATCAGGGATATTCTCTGAGATCTGCCGGAGATAGTAGACATCCGTGAATTCTTCATTCTCACGCAGGATTGAAGCGACCGCTTCTGCTGCCTGTACCAATCGAGCGTCCCGCTCATCGTGCACGGCCTGCACATGCAGGTCATCGTCCGCATCGACGATCTGGGGGATCTCGCCAACAAGCTGGAACAGCACTCCGACGGCATCGCCAGTGTACTTCTCGTTCTCGCGATACTCATCAATCAGCGGCTCATTGACCGGCAACAAGTCCAAGAATGCCCCACGGAAGGGGCTGTCGAGAGAGTAGTAGACACCGGCTCCAGTCGCCGCCAAACACAGGACGACGACCCACCACGCGCGGTAACGGCCGATGCGAAAAATCCCTTCAAGCAGCCGCTCAATCGGTGATTTCATCAGCAAGAATGAAGCCTGTTCACGCTTCTTCCTCTTCTTCAGGGCTGGACACTTTCACATCATAACCGACGAGTTTGGCTGACAGGCGCACGTTCTGCCCACCCTTTCCAATGGCCAATGAGAGCTCATCGTTGGGCACAAGGACCTTGGCGGATCGTGTCTTCTCATCGAGCACAACAGAAATCACGGATGCTGGTTCAAGTCCGTTCTTCAGCAGCTGGGCCGTATCTTCGCTCCAGCGAATGAGGTCGATCTTTTCCCCAGACAGTTCTCTGGTGACAACGCGAACGCGCGCGCCGCCAGCTCCCACGCAAGTCCCAATGGGATCGACATTCCGATCGAGCGATTCAACGGCAACCTTGCTGCGCCGCCCAGCTTCTCGGGCGATCTTTCGGATGACGAGAATGCCTTCGTCAATCTCAGGCACCTCCAACCGAAGCAGTTGCTCAACGAATTTCGGTGCTGCGCGCGAAAGGAGAATGCGAGGATCGCCCTGCGTCTCTTCAACAGAAACGAGGTAGCAGCGCAAGCGTTGCCCTGCATGATATCGCTCTCCAGGAATGCGTTCGGACTCGGGAAGGATCGCTTCTGCTTCACCTAGATTGACCCAAACGTCCTTGCCTTCAAAGCGGTGAATGGATCCACTGATGATCTCACCCACGCGCCCCACGTAGAGATTGTAGATGATCTCTCTCCGGCGCTGAACGATCTCCTGCCGGATGGTTTCTTCTGCCTTCTTGGTCGCAATGCGGCCGAATTTGGCAAGTTCTATGCGATCACCGTTGATGTGGATGTCCCCGGAATGAACGTCGATTAGTACTTCGATCTCGTCTTGTTCGCCATGCTCTTCCACATAGGCGACTGCAAGGCCTTTTCGAATAGCGTCGTAGAGATCCTCTCTGGGGATCCCCTTCTCTTTCGCCATCTCTTCGAGTGCTTCGATAAACTCGATGTTCATCTTCGCTCCATCCTCAGCTTCCTCTCGTCATCGCATGAGAGAAATCACGATCTTTGCATCTGATCTACACTTCCCATACCCTATATGAAATTGTGTCGCCATCGATAGCGACACAACGTCTTTCCCATTCGACTGCGAGAACCGTATTATACGACCATTGCAAACATCTGACAAACCGTGAGAACTGGAGCAACTGATGATCGAATACCAAATCGAAGCCGAATCCGAACACATCGGACGGCGCATCGACCAATTTCTGGCGAGCGCACATCCTGAGATCTCACGGACAGAAATCCAGGGGCAAATACGTGCTGGCAATGTCCTGGTTTCTGGCCAAAGCATCGACCGCCCTTCACATCGGCTTCGTGCGGGCGACCGCATTGAATGGGAAATCCCAGACAAACCGATCCTCACACCGAACTCGATACCCCTTGATATCCTGTTTGAAGACGCATTCATGGTCGTCGTCAACAAAGCATCTGGCGTCGTCGTACATCCAGGCGCAGGAACGACTGAAACAACACTCATTGAAGGCTTGCTGGTCGATCGGAAGCTCCCCGTGTCCGACGATCCCGCGCGGCCAGGCGTCGTTCATCGTTTGGACATGGAAACCAGTGGCGTCATCGTCGTTGCGAAGACGCTCCATGCACTCGAGACACTGAAAGAGCAATTCGCCAATCGAAGCACCCAAAAGCACTATATCGCCGTCGTCGATGGAACATTCGATGAAACAGAAGGTCACGTAGATGCTCCCATCGGTCGCAATCCAGCCATGCCTCAACGCATGAGTATTCAAAAGAGCGGGCGCCACGCGCAAACTGACTTCAGCGTGCTAGCAGACCTGGGCGGGCAAAGCCTGTTGTGGGTTCGCCCCCGTACGGGAAGAACGCATCAAATTCGCGTCCATATGCGCTATGTCGGCCATTCGGTGGTCGGCGATGACAAGTACGGAGGCTCAAAGGCAGACAGATTGATGCTTCACGCATGGCGACTGTTGATTCGACACCCAATGCATGCCGAAGTGATGGAATTTATTGCACCGATTCCTGACTGCTTCCCCGATTTTGGCTATCACACGTTGGACTGAATGCGAATCGCTCCACGCAAGTAGTCGGCAGATGCAACAAAAGTCAGAGCAATGGCCACGTAGAGGATGATGATCGCCCCTGGCCAACGCGCGATGAGAAATGCCAATGCTGCAAAAGAGGCTACAGACGCCAATTTGCCAATGATTCGTGCGGATTGCACTGCCTGCTTCCCGAAACGCAAAACCAACGCGCCCAACCCCAACGCCACTTGCGGAAAGAGGAAAAGGGCGAACGGCAAGACCGGAATCTCTCCCATGACGAACAGCGAACAGAACAAGGAAACGTAAAGAGCCTTGTCAGCCGCTGGATCGAGCACCTTGCCCCAGGTGGTGATCTCGTCCCTTGCTCGTGCGACCATGCCATCCACAATATCGCCGACACAAGCGACGACAAACAGGATGAGAGCGATCGTTCGGTAGCCCATCAACAGGCAGATGACCGTCGGCGCAATAAGCAGAGCACGGGTGAGTGTAATTTTGTTGGCCAAAGACATACAACATGATACAACACCAACCCTCGACCTCAAACCAAATCGCGATTCCTCCGAATAGCTCGCCGTTGCACGCATCGAGTCATCCTTCTTCCATTGGCGACAAAACGCGACGAGCCCTTCGTGAACTGACCGCTCTCCGAGCTATTCTGAGAGGATGGCCTGGACGCACTGTCACGACCGCTTGACCGTCTCGAAGAACAGCGAGCACTTCAAGGATTCACTACTCTCCGAGCTATTCTGAGAGGACAATCAACAGGTTCGGTGGCGACCACTTGATCGTCTCGAAGAACAGCGGGCACTTCGTGGATTCACTACTCTCCGAGCTATTCTGAGAGGACAATCAACAGGTTCGGTGGCGACCACTTGATCGTCTCGAGGAACAGCGGGCACTTCGTGGATTCACCACGAAGTGCCCGCTATAATCCGCAACGTTAGGCAACTAAAGGGGGAACAGAACATGAAGAAACGCGTCGTCATCATGGGAGCCGCGGGTCGCGACTTCCACAATTTCAACACGTATTTCAGAGAAGATGACAGTTATGATGTCGTAGCATTCACTGCCACCCAGATTCCTGATATCGAAGGCCGGATGTATCCCCCTGAGCTAGCGGGACGCCTCTATCCAGCTGGGATTCCGATCTTCGCAGAAGATGAACTGGTCTCTATCATTCAGGACAAGAATATCGACATCGTCGTGTTCGCCTACTCCGATGTCTCACACCAGTACGTCATGGAGCGCTCGGCCATCGTCAATGCTGCTGGCGCCAACTTCATGTTGCTCGGCCCGCACTCGACCATGGTCAAGTCGACCAAGCCACTCATCTCCATCACGGCTGTCCGAACGGGTGCAGGCAAGAGTCAAACCACGCGCCGAGTATCAGAGATCTTGAAATCCCAGGGCAAGAAGCTGGCCGTCATTCGTCATCCTATGCCCTACGGCGATCTCGTCAAACAGGAAGTTCAGCGCTACGAAACGTTCGAGGATCTCGATCTTCACGAATGTACGATTGAAGAACGCGAAGAATACGAGCCGCACATCGCTGCAGGCACGGTTGTCTATGCTGGCGTCGATTACGAGAAGATTCTGCGTCAGGCTGAAAAGGAAGCTGACGTCATTATTTGGGACGGCGGGAACAACGACTTCTCGTTCTATGAAGCCGATTTGTCGATCGTCGTGGCCGACCCGCACCGAGCTGGCCATGAGCTTCTGTACTACCCCAGCGGCGTCAACGTTCGCATGGCGGACGTCATCATCATCAATAAAGTGGACACAGCATCGCTGGAAGACATTCATTTCGTGCGCGAGAACGTGCATTGCATGAACCCGTCCGCCACTATCATCGAAGCCGCATCTCCGATTCAGGTTGACGACCCATCGATCGTCCGTGGCAAGCGTGTGCTCGTCATCGAAGACGGACCGACGCTCACGCATGGCGGCATGGAATACGGCGCCGGTGTGATCGCTGCCAACAGATTGGGCGCGGCAACACTTGTCGATCCACGGCCCTATACCGTCGATTCCATCTCGGCAACGTATCGCAAGTACCCCAAGATTGGACGATTGCTCCCGGCCATGGGATACGGCGAACAGCAGATTAAGGATCTTCAGGAAACGATCAATCGAGTCGAATGCGATTCCATCGTCATCGGCACGCCGATTGATTTGAGCCGTTTGCTGACATTCCCAGTTCCTTTTACCCGTGTGCGTTACGAGCTTCAGGAAATCGGCTTGCCGAATCTGAAAACGGTGTTGAAGAACCGCATGGGAGACAAGCTGTAGGAGAGCTGTTTAGGCGGAGAACTCATGAGACCTCGCTTCCGACTGTGGAGCGAGGTCTTTCCTTTGCAGAAGGTGTACAGCTACTGCGCGTTTCGCACGGCAAACATGAGGCCAAGCAGCATACCAAAGATACAGCCAATGGCAAGACCAAAGAGAATGTCGTGGAAGAAGTACCCCACCACGAGACCAACGATTGCGCCTAGCGGGATCAGGCGAACAAGATGCTTCCAGCGAGAGTTCGGGAGGCTACGAAACATCGGCCCCTGCTTTCCCGTCCTCGGAGTTGCGAACAACTTCAAGGAATGCTCTCACGACGCCTGGGTCGAATTGAGTTCCAGCATTCCTCTCTAGCTCTCTGAGCGCTTCATCCTTGGCAAGCGCCTTCTTGTAGGGCCGCGCAGATACAATGGCATCGTAGGTATCTACAACCGCAACAACTCGCGCTCCGATAGGGATATCCGTTCCACGCAAGCCGCGTGGGTAGCCCTTCCCATCCCAACGTTCATGATGAGCCCGCACGATGTCAGCCGCTCCTCCAAGATAGTCCCGTTCACTCAGCATGTCCGCCCCGTAATCTGGATGCTTCTGCATTTCCTCGCGCTCGCGATCAGTAAGCTTCGTCGTCTTGTTGAGGACTACGTCCGGAACTCTCACTTTTCCAACATCGTGAAGGAACGCGCCATAGGAAAGCGAAATGAGCTCTTCGCCAGTCAAGCCAAGTCGTTCACCGATGAGGATAGCCAGTCGTCCTAATCTTGAGCAATGACCGTCTGTCGTCGGATCCTTTTCTTCAACGGCTTGTGCCATGGCGATCATTTCCTGCATGTCCTCTCGGATCAAGTGGAAGCTGGGAGGTGTACAGACCATGAGCATCTCGACATCGGTCTCAACGCGAAAGTAGACCTTCTCTGATAGGCCGTTGTGCCGAATGAAATCGCCAGGATTGATTGGGATTTCCCCGCCTTCATCGTCCTCGAGCATCATCGTCCCACTCACGAGGTAGAGGAACTCGAATCCAGACCACTCGTCGTCTGCGTAGAGATTAAAATGTCTTCCTGCCACAATCCGCTGCCGCGTAATCTCTACTGAGCCGTTGGTGTCAAGCAATTCAAGGATCGTCGTTCGCTTCTCGATTCGCTCTCTTACATCATCGCTGCGACCGATTGTGAGTCCCTTAGGCACGTTACGCTCCCAATCCTCTCTTCATCCTATGCTGAACCTCATCTACCCCACTCAACGCTTGGCCATTGCATTGTATCAATTAACGCAGCCAGCATCGCCCATTACCCAGATCATCTGGGAATCGCACAAAGAAAGTGGCAGGGCGACCTTCTCGATCGCCCCGCCCACATACATCGATATTCGCATCGATTATTTGGTCACATCGATTGCAGCTATTCTCCTCCAACATTGATCGGAGAGAGTAGTAGCGTCGTGGTCTCAGCTTTCCCTTTCAGGCCGTACGCTTTGGCATGTACAGGAACCTTGCCTAGTGCAACGCACTCGCCTCCGACATTGATGGGGGTAAATGAGGCGATCGTAAACTCCCCTCCTACATTGATCGGATCGGCTAGAACAGAGACTGTACCAGCAGTAAGAAGCGCGAGTACTGCACAAAGGACAAATATTCGTTTCATGTGTCGACCTCCTATATCTTGTAGCGGCTTTTGCCGCTGAGTGCCTACATGAACTGATTGTTCCTCAAGCTCGGCCAGTTCAGACAAATGCCATTGCTTCGCTCAAGCTCCTCAACGAGCACTCTCCCTATTACCCCCTATTCAGGGACAAGAAGGGAACGCATATCTGACGTTCCCTTCGGCGTTTCATGATTTCAGGACACGCATTATCGCCTCGATTCATGCGTAGGACAAGTCTACGCGTTTGTGAGGGAGTGGACGCCTCGAAAAGGATAGGTTTCGGCTTGGTTTTCTCTGCGTGCCCACCCGCACATGCAGAGATGGACGTAGTTCAAGGTCAAAGAGAACTTGTTGTCACAGTTCCTTCAGTCCCTTGACGGCGAATCCAGCAAGCCCGGCAAGGACGATGGACACGCCACTGGCAATGAGCACAGTAGGCGTAGAGACAAACGTGAGGATTCCGCCAATCAATCCGAGAGATAGCGGTTGAAGGCCATCACACACGGCAAACTGAGCTGCAAAGGCCCTGCCCTGCAGCTCGTTGGGCACGCGAGTTTGGAAGATCACGGACTCAAGGATGTTGATCATGGTGACGAAGATGCCCATCACTGCAAGGATAGCCATCGCTAGCGTCAGACTGGTCGAGTATCCGAACAATGTGAGAAGGACTCCGACAGCTACAAGCCCCACAAGTATCCATAGTCCCTGTTTGCGAAACTTCTTGAGAAATGCGGTCAGGAATCCGCCCAGCAGTACGCCAACCGAGATGGCGGAATTCAATGCACCAAACCCTTCTGAGCCGGTATGGAAAACGTCCTTGGACATCAGCGAAAACAGCACACCCATCGGAGCCAGCAAGAAATTGATCAAGGCAAACAGCATGACAAGGTAGAAGAGATTCTTCCGGCTGAAGAGAAATCGAAAGCCACTGGCTGTGTCCTGCAGGATAATCCGCCAGCTCCCCAATCGAGACATTCTCGGAGAAGCGATCGCAACCAGTAGTAGAGAAACGCCCGCGACAGCAAACGTAAACGCATCAAGCCACAGCGTGGGCGCAACTCCAATGAATCCGACAAGGATGCCGCCCAACGAAAGACCGACGATGCCGCATACACCACGGCTGATTTGATACATCGAATTGGCTCTCGTCAACTGCTCTTCAGGCACCAAATTCGGGATCGAGGATTGCAGCGCCGGTCGATGGAAAGCCATAGCGGTCGCACTGGCGGCAGCGAACAAGTAGGCTTGCCACACCTGGAGTATGTCCAAGAACAGCAAGAGCGCTGCGCCGACAAAAAGTAGGGCGTTGATAAGGTCTGTCCAAAGCATCACCTTGCGCCGATCCATCCGATCGACACATGCCCCGGCAATCGGTCCGAGAATCAGACTGGGCAATGCCGTGGCAATTCCAATCATGGCAACTGCTGCTGCGGAGTTTGTCTTCTCCAGTACCCACCAATACCAGGCGATGTACGAAACACGAGACCCGAACATGGAGATGCTCTGGCCACCCCATACAATCAGAAAATCTCGATTTCGCCACAGCGACTTGGTTTGCGCCATCATCGTTAAGACCTAGTATATTACACTTTGTTCTTTATTCAACTCCGGCAAGTGCGAATCCAGGAAAGCATCCCAGATAGTCCGATATCACACAAGGTTCGACGTTCTCGATTGGCTCAATAAGCGTAGATTCCCCCATTGTGTCACCGCGACGCGGTCGTTACAATTCGCGCGAGATACCAGAGGCTATCAAGATTTTCCTACTATATGAGGAGGACACGGAATGTCCGCAAGAGAGCAGCACATGAAATCGATCGATGGGAATACGGCTGCCGCCCACGTCGCCTATGCATTCAGCGATGTCGCCGCCATATACCCGATCACCCCCAGCTCGCCCATGGGCGAGGTTGCCGATGTTTGGGCAGCACATGGAATGAAGAACCTGTTTGGCCAACCGCTGCAGGTAACAGAAATGCAGTCAGAAGCCGGTGCCGCGGGTGCCGTCCACGGTTCCCTGGCAGCCGGTGCGTTGACGACAACGTTCACAGCATCGCAGGGATTGCTCCTGATGATCCCCAACATGTACAAGATCGCAGGCGAATTGCTGCCTGCCGTGTTCCATGTGTCAGCACGCGCCCTGGCATCGCACGCCTTGTCAATCTTCGGCGATCACTCCGACGTCATGGCCACACGCCAGACGGGATTCGCGCTGCTGGCCTCTGCATCCGTTCAAGAAGCCGTGGATCTGGGTATGGTTGCCCATGTCGCCGCGCTCAAGTCCAAAGTGCCGTTCATTCACTTCTTCGACGGATTCCGAACCTCGCACGAGATTTCCAAAGTTGACATGGTTCCTCATGAAGAGATGGCCAAGATCATGCCTTGGGACGCCGTCGACAACTTCCGCAAACGCGCGATGAATCCTGAGCACCCGCACCTGCGCGGCACGGCTCAGAATCCTGACGTCTATTTCCAGGCCCGCGAAGCAGCCAACAAATACTACCTGGCCACCCCCGGCATTGTTGAGGCGGCCATGAAACAGGTCTCCGAACTGACCGGCCGCAGCTACAACCTGTTCGACTACGTCGGCGCGCCCGATGCAGAGAACGTCATCGTCGCCATGGGTTCATCCTGCGATGTCATCGAAGAAACCGTCAACTACCTAAACAGCCATGGCGCCAAGGTTGGATTGCTCAAAGTGCGACTGTATCGACCGTGGTCGTCGGAGCACTTCCTTGCCGCGCTTCCTGCGACCGTCAAGAAGCTTGCTGTCCTTGATCGCACCAAAGAGCCGGGCTCGCTCGGCGAACCGCTCTATCTGGACATCAAGAGCGTGTATCAGGGAAGCGACCGTGAGGTCGCCATTGTCGGCGGACGCTACGGTCTCGGCTCCAAAGACTTCACACCAGCGATGGTTCAGTCGGTGTTCGACAACCTCAAGCTGGACAAGCCCAAGAACGGCTTTACGGTCGGGATCAACGACGATGTGACCCACACCTCGCTTCCCATGCCCAAAGCCATTGATGCCACACCCAAGGGCACGGTGCAGTGCATGTTCTGGGGGCTCGGGTCTGACGGTACTGTCGGCGCCAACAAGAACGCCATCAAGATCATCGGCGACAACACCGACATGTACGCGCAGGGCTACTTCGCCTACGACTCCAAGAAGTCGGGCGGCATCACCGTCAGCCATCTGCGATTCGGCAAGAAGCCGATTCAGTCCTCGTACCTCGTGCAAACCGCCGACTACGTGGCTTGCCACAATCCGGCCTATGTCGACAAGTACGACCTGCTCGCTGGCATCAAGGAAGGCGGCACGTTCGTGCTGAACTGTGCTTGGGACATGGACGGCCTCAACGCCAACCTCCCCGGCTCGCTCAAGCGCACGATTGCTGAGAAGAAGCTGAAGTTCTACACCATTGACGCCGTCAAGCTCGCCAGTGAAGTGGGCCTGGGCGGACGCATCAACATGATCATGCAGACGCTGTTCTTCAAGCTGTCTGAAGTGCTTCCGATTGACGATGCCGTCAAGTACCTGAAGGACGCCATTCAGAAGGCGTATGGCAAGAAGGGCGACAAGATCGTCAAGATGAACAACGACGGCGTCGACCATGCACTCAATGCAGCCGTTCAAATCACTGTCCCTGCCGACTGGGCAACCGCATCCGGCGGACCCGCTCAGGCCGAACAGCCCAAATGGGTGCTCGACGTCATGCGGCCGATGGTGCTGCAAGACGGCGACAAGCTTCCGGTCAGTGCATTCGATGGCGAACTCGACGGCACCTACGACTGGACCGGTCCTGACGGATCGTTCCCTGTCGCCACCACCCAGTACGAAAAGCGCGGTGTGGCCATCAGCGTGCCCGAATGGGTGGCTGAGAACTGTATCCAGTGCAACCAATGCGCGTTCGTGTGCCCGCACGCGACGATTAGACCATTCCTCGTCACTGAAGAAGAAAAGGCCGCTGCACCTGAGGGGTTTGCCACCATCCAAGCGATGGGGCCGGGCATGGAAAGCTACGGCTTCCGTATGGCCATCGATCCGCTCGACTGCCAGGGCTGCGGCAACTGCGCCGACATCTGCCCAGGCAAGCAGGGTGCAAAAGCGCTCGTCATGAAGCCGATCGAAACCCAGCTTCCTGA
>JAHITR010000155.1 GCA_018817505.1 Candidatus Bipolaricaulota bacterium
GGGAGATACGCCTTGGCCAGAATTCGAGGCCAAGGCTTTGCGATCTTACCCAGACTGGAAGGCAAAGGGAGTAGATTTCTCCGGAGTCGCGCGAAATCTCCGAGATGGAGAGGGTGTAGAGGTCGCAGGAGCGGCAGAGTACTTCGAAGGAGGCGTATGGGTTGACGAGTCATTCGCTTCATCTATTCCCGGACTTTACGCTGCAGGAGAGTGCGCAGTCAGTCTGTTCGGCGCGAATCGCGTCGCCGCAGCTACTATGGAGATGCTGGTGAGTGGCGCAATTGCAGGTGAGGCTGCTGGTGCCTTCTCAAAAGCGAATGCGTCACCTTCACCAGATAACAGGATGGCGGAGCAAATAATCGAATCGCTCGAACAGCCGTTGCACCGCTCGAAGAAGGTTCAGGTCGGCCACGCTCGTCATGAACTGCAACTCGAGGCCTCGAAATACCTGGGTCCCGTCCGCTGCGCATCAGAACTTGAAACTCTGATCCGCATTCTAGACGAAATCAGAACAACCGTGATCCCCAACCTCGGCGTTTCAACAACCAGCCGAACCTACAACAAGGAATGGATTGAGTGTTTGGAACTTGCCAATCTAGTTACGGTACTTGAGCTCTCTGCCCGTGGCGCGCTTGAGCGAAGGGAGAGTCGTGGCGTGCACTACCGCGAGGACTTCCCTCTCACAGACAACGATCAGTGGCTTCGAGAAATCCACTTCTCAACGAGTGAAGAGAAACCCAAGCTATCCTATCGACCCGTTAGATCGACATCACTCTCGTTGCCGTCTGGAAAGAAGCCGTATCAAGAAATGATTCATGACATGATGTGTGCTCATTCTGATGTTGGTGGACATCACTAAGATCAATAGCAAGAGGAGGGATCTCTTTGAAAAAAACGGTGAGTTTTCTAGTTCATCGAAGCATGGTGGATCCGGCCGTAAGCGATGGCTTCCAGACATACGAGGTGCCATGGGTTCAAGGAATGAGCGTGATGGATGGACTTGATTACATCTACGAAAACCTCGATGGGAGCATCGCGTACTACGATCACGCTGCATGCAATCAGGGAATCTGCAAACGGTGCCTTGTCCAGATCAACGGAAAGACCAGCTTGATGTGCCAAACACTGGTCATCGGAGACATGACGCTGGAACCGCTTCCCTCACAGGAGGTTGCACGTGATCTCGTAACAAATTGGGGGCGATTGGAGCATGGCAACTAGCGCAAGTGAAATCCTAAAGACAGATGCGAACCTGATTGATGAGGGACTGGAGGCTGGCTTTCGAGTTGCATGTGCTGGCACAACCGTTCAAGAGATCAAAGATGCCGTCAACAAGGCAATCCTTAATCTATCGTCAGACGCTGATGTCCGAATCGAGGTAGAGCATGGTGTCAACCCTGATGGGTCCATTGAGTCAGCAGAGGACACGCAGCTAGAAAACGGTGAACTAGTTCGGATTTGCGTTGTCGGAAAGAACAGAACACATACTATCGCTGGAGGACGTACCAGTTGTGTCGGATCAGCCTCTGTTGCTCAACAGGGGTTTCTTGATCACCTTGCAGAGGCATCAGTATGGTTCAGGGAATCTCTTCTGCCCGGATCTAGACGCCCCTTCGTTGCTATGGAGACAAGAGCTCGACTACTGCAAGTACGAGCCGGAAGACTTGATTGCGATCCAGATGCTCAGCCGCTCATCGAAATCGGCAAGCCCGTTTCACTGGACGAGCATACCTCGCTTTGGACTGAGACGATACTCACCTGTCCCGAATTTGGGACGGCTGTCACAATGGACATGGTGGCCATTACACAGAATGGTGCGGATTTGCTGACGCGGTCTGAGCCTGTTCTTAATGAGCACCCAGGAGGCTGACATGACGACTGAAAAGTTGATCTCCATTGAAGAAGCTGCGCACGAGGTAGCGCTCGTTAGCCGAAGAATGGCCCTCCTACATATTGCTTTTGCACGAACTCTTGTTGGCAAGCTGGGAGATGAGCGCGGCAAGGAACTGATTATCGAGGCAATCCGCGCCTACGGGAATCAAATTGGCAACGAGGTCCGCGCCAAAGTAGAACAGCAGGGACTTGAACCAACTCCCGAGAATTACGGAGCAGGCGATGCGCGGCAACTGCCCTCATTCGGGATGCACAAAGGCGTCGAATGGTCAAAGGGCGATGCGGCTGACCGCCTCCGTGCCTATGGCTGCGTGATGGGACAAGTGTGGAATGAGCTGGGTGAGAGTGAGCTCGGTCGACTGTATTGCCTTGTTGATCCTGCGAAGTTCATGGCATTCGATGGCAAACATACCCTTGCACATCTCAAGACAATCCCTGATGGCGATGACTACTGTGAGTTCTGTGTTCGTCCTGTAACAGATGAGGAGATTAGCGCTTTTCGAAAATCAGATCCTGCTTGGACTGAAGCAGA
>JAHITR010000156.1 GCA_018817505.1 Candidatus Bipolaricaulota bacterium
GATACGGTGGCCCGGAGCACTGCCGATCGATATTGCGGATCGTATCTTACATAGACGCGATCCGGTTTTTCTTTTGGCACCGGGTTTGGGCACATGCAGATTCGGGGGAGTATGCAGACGGCTGCTGAGTTCGAAAAACTGCAATTGCTGATCAAGCATGAAGCAGTCGGTTCCATGCCGCAGTCTGTGCGGATGCGATACGAGGATAGGCTTGCGGTGCTGCGTCGCACATTGCGAACCGAAACCCATTCCTATCCTTTGGGAGCGATCCTTGTTTCCATCGGCGCAGTGACGGATGAGCAATTGAATCGTGCACTACGAATTCAGTCCCAATCAAACAATCCGAAGCTTCTCGGGGAGTTTCTTGTGGAAATGAACATCATCGGGCACGACAAATTGACTCACGCATTGACCATTCAGCGGTCGACAGCTTCATCTTCGTACTCTCAGATTACATGACAGCATGGAGGTGCACGGTGCGTAGAACACAGACAGCAAACAGTCGGCAGCTAGCGGTGGGGGGATTGCTGGCACTGGCAATATTGGCAATGGGAATCCTGCCAACGTTGGCAGCAACCATCACAGTCAATCCTGGAGAAGACATTCAGACAGCGATTAACAACGCTGCCGCAGGAGACATAATCCAGCTTGCAGCGGGAACTCACAATGTGGCCGCTACGATCGATGTGAATAAGTCCGTAACCATCGCAGGGATTGGAGCGGCGACGGTGCAAGGTACGAATAGCGGTGCCCGCAACGTCTTCAAGATCTCTGCGAGCGACGTGACTCTCCGCGATCTCGACATCACTCTTACTAGCACATACGCTCTTGCCCCGACGGAGCTGGAGGACAGTCTCATCATTGTTCTCGCCAACGCAGGGCTATCGGGCGTAGTGATCAGCGGAAATGCCCTGCATTGGCCTGCTCAAGCAGGTGCAATGTCTGGCTGGGGCGGACGCGCAATCACCATCGGCTCATCGGGAAGTACCGACATCACAATCACGAAAAATACCGTATTCAATACGCGAAACGGCATTGTGCTTCATTATGGGAACATCGGCGTTGTGAGCGACAACTTGGTGTACAACACCAAGGGCGGAATCATGCAGTACACGTCCAGCCAAGCCGACGCTGACAACCGCACGATGACTGGAAACACGTGGGGGACTGTCCACAACGAATGGGACATTGTCTGGAACTCGGCTAACTACGATCCCGATTACGTGGCCAGCGTGCTTGGAGTCTCTATTGGGAATGACGAAGGCTACGTCGTTGATCGCCGCGATGCAGCTGGCGGACACGCTGTCGGCAATCGCAGCCACATCTTCCTCAACCCTGCTGGCGCAACCGCCGTTCATGAGGCCAAGGGCAACATGAACGACCCATTCGCGACCTTTGCTCTCGGCGTCGAGGCAGTGATCGCTGATGGCGACATCTACGTGGATGTGGGAACCTACCAAGAGCAGGTGGTCATCGGGAAGAATCTTGAGATCCTTGGGAGCGGACTTGGCACCATCATCCAGTCCCCGGACACATTGACCCAGTACTTCATGACCGGATCCAGCAAGAATTACCCCATCATCTATGTGCATGATGCCGACGACGTCGCCATCCGAGATCTGGTGGTCGATGGGCTCGGCAAGGGGAACGCCCATTATCGGTTCATCGGCATCGCATTCTTCAACGCCGGAGGTGCAGTGGATGGCGTTGAGATTCGCGGGATCGAGAACACGCCGTTCAGCGGCGCGCAGCATGGTGTGGCCATTTACGCCTACAACACGGATAACGTGGCTCGCACGCTTCACATCACGGACACCATCATCCATGACTTCCAGAAAAACGCCATGGCGCTATCTGGAACAGGATTAACCGTCGATGTCAGCGGCAACAACGTCGTTCTGGGAGAGGGGCAGACCGCAACCATCGCCCAGAATGGAATCCAGGTCGGCTATGGCGCAGGAGGCGTCGTTTCCAACAATACAGTAAGCAGCGTCTGGTATACGGGCCCGAACTGGGGCTCCTCGGGTATCCTCATTCTTGATGCAGCAGATGGCATTCAGATTCTGGACAATACGCTCGATGCCTGTCAATTCGGCATCTATCTAGACTCGGCGTCAGCCATCGTCCAAGGAAACGACATCAGTGGCTCCCGCTATGGCATGATCCTTTATGGATCTGACTCAACGGTTTCCGGGAACGATGTCGTCGATTCGGACTACGGCGTGTATTACAGTGCTTCGCCCCTTGACGAGTTCACCCTGAATGTCTTTTCCGGCAACTACGTCGGACTCTACATGGACGGGGCGGAATCGGAAATCCACTTCAACAGCATCGCTGGAAATGACTATGGTGTCTACAACACTGGATCGCTCCTCGATGCAACACTCAACTGGTGGGGATCTGCTGGCGGACCGTGGTTTGATCTCGATTTCGACGATGTGCCTGAGTATGGTGGAAGCGGTGACATCGTCTATGGCAACGTCATCTTCAGCCCTTGGCTGGGGATCGATCCTGACGGCGATCCAGGAACCGTCGGTGTCCAACTCATCTCGCCGATGTTGTTCATCGTCGACGACGTTGGACCGGCACCGGCTTTAGGCTATCTCGGTGCTGCCATTGATGCGGCCAATACGCTCCCCGGCATTGACTCCATTGAGGTCCGACACGGAACCTACGACGCCAGTGAGCCCATCACTGACGGGGTCAACATCTACAGTGAAGTCGGCTCAGCCGCTCACACGTTCCTCAATGGTCCGATCTCGATCAACGTTTCCAATGTGTTGCTCGGAAGAATGCGCCAAGGTTTCACCATCAATGGTGACATCACCGTCGGCGCAGGCATCAATGCCTCCGACATCCACATCAACTGGAACGATCTCCTCGGGGTCGTCACCAACAACGGCTCGGGGACACTGGACGCCATCTTCAACTATTGGGGAGAAGACGGGCCTGACACAGTCGGCAACGTCGCCGTCTATCCGCTGTTGCCTATCCCTTCAGATACAATCATCAGCTACATGGATGAGCATGGACTCTCTGCTTTGGATGCGATTGACTTCGCCGTCCTGCTTGATCTCTATCTCTCCGAACGCAACGCGCTCGCTGCCGTTGAACTGATGAACGTGTTCGGCTTCAGTGCCGAAGAAGCGGCGACACTTGTTGAAGAGTACGGCGCGCTCGCTGTGGACCGTGCTCTCGCATTCTGTGGCGGCGACTACGACGACTTCCTCGCTCTGCTGGTTGGCTACGCATCCGGCGGTGGCGGTGGCGGTTCCTTCCTCGGCGGTGGTGCTGGCGGCTCCACGGGCACAGCGGGGTTCTGTGTCGGTTGCTCCATTCCACTCCAACTTGAGCTCGTTCACCCCATTACCGGTGAGCCGATCACGGATGCTGTTGTCTCGTACTCCGTGTGCCGAACACTGCCCGATGGCACGGCTGAGATCGTTGCTCTCGGCGTCATGCACTACGATGGCGACCTTGGGGCTTACCTATTTGACGTAGATACGAGCGGGTTCGAGCCTGGCATCTACGACATCTACCTAGGCACGGACGATGGCCGATCACGACACTTCCAAGTGAATGTCCTCCTGATCGGCGTGTAAGCCGGCACTAGTCTCCTAGCAGCCGTTGTGGGCGGACGGGAAATCTCCCGCCCGCCCACACCTCTCCATCGGAGGAGTATGCGAACCAAACTTGCCATCTTCGTTGCCTTGATCGGGCTTCTTGGTCAGTCGTTACAGGCCGAGGAAGTGCTCTTTGAGGGAGGTCGAGTCACCGTCGAGTGGAGCCCTGATGCGCAGTACATGAGCATCGATGCATGGGTTGAGACGCCAATTTCTGAGGCGCAATCGCGCGTGTGGATCCTTACCATCGATAGCCGTCGCTTTGTGGACGGCATCTTCGCATGGCAAATCCACTACAGCGACACCATGGACAGTGTCCTCGTCCTGCCTAATGATTTCCTCACCGCCCGCAATTTCACAACCACGCAACTGGGAATCGAGGCGGAGCTGACAGATGCGGGCCGCCGGCTTCATCTACAAGTACCCGCGTTGGGAGCGATCCCCCATCTCATCTCAGCAGGTGATCGCATCGAAGTGCATGCCCTTTGGGTTCAGCAAGCGCCGCTGCTGACATTCATTGTTCCCGTTCCCGGAGCCATCGCTACCATGCTTCCCGCAGGCGGAGGCGCCGCGGCGAATCTGGATTCAGAGATCAACGCGTCGCCTGCAAGCGACGTTGCTTCGGCTCCTGAATCCGAAGCTGCAGACCCATCCGTGAGCCTAGTGCCAACTGCCACCAGCTATGTTCAGGGCGATCCGATCGCTCACCAATTCGTTCTGCAGGGAACCGCCATCTCGTCTGGAGTCGGCCGTGTGGTCCTGAGTTACACGTTAATGCGTCTTCATGACGGCCAAGCCAGCGAGTTCGTTCGATTTGCGCATGTGGCGTACGATTTCGAGATCTCCGTGTACTCCTATTCCATTGACACGACCAACCTGACACCTGGGCTCTACAGCCTACTCATTGGATCCTCCAACAGCCCGCTATCCGCTCAATTGACTGTCGAAATCACGCCGCCTCCAGGCTAGGGTCA
>JAHITR010000157.1 GCA_018817505.1 Candidatus Bipolaricaulota bacterium
CTGAATGAAGTTGTAAGGATGGATGTAGTCTGCACCCCAACCGCTTCGATACAGCGGAATTTGGTTGGACTGGAAAGCGGGAAGGAAGCTTGCCCATTCCAGACCGACAACTTCAACGTCGAACAACGGGTTAATCGACTCGATGGTTCCTTCGAGAATCTCCAAGGAAGCACGTCGCATATCGTTTCCGATGTTGTAGGCCAACGTCAGCTTGAAGCCGGTGGTCCAAAGCGCGCCATCAAAAGCGGCTCGGAAGTGTTCTTCGGCTTTCTCAAGGTCAAGGCCGTACACGTAGGTCGGATAGACGGCGTCACCAAAGATGACCGGCAACTGGCTGTAGGACGGGATTGCTTCGCCGAGATAGATCTGGTCGGCGTAGGTCTGCGCGTCGAACGAATAGCTGAATGCCTTTCGCACGTCGATGTCATTGAAGAAATCAGGAGGGACACCCTCACCGTCGAGCTGCCCACTGTGAATGTAGGGGCTCTGCGGGTTGGTCTGGCTGAGCATCATAACGCCGCTGTTTCCGGCGGTTGCGTAGCCATAGACCGTTCGGATGCCTTCGGTTCCCATGATCTGTTCCATGTACTGGCGTGGAACGTTGCAGATGTCCAGGTCGCCGCCTTCAAACATGGTTCGGCGGGTGCTCCATTCCGAGATGTTGAAGGTGATCATGTAGTCGACATGCTGGCCTTCCCAGCCACCCCAATAGCCATCGTATTTCTCAAGGATGACCTGTTCGACAGGCAGCCACAGGTTGAGCATGTAGGGTCCGGTGCCGTTCGGTGCATCGTAAACGGGGGAAGCGGAACCCTCAGGGCCCATCTTGTAGTCGACGCCGAGTTCAATGTCGTAGTCCATAGGCCAGCAGCCATTGGTGATGCTGTAGGCCTTGTCAACAATGTATCCCCAGTACGTGCGGTCGTTCACCAAGCTGGAAAAGAACAGACCGAACGGGCCATAGAGCTTGAACGTGACGTTCTGGCCATTGACTTCAACAGCTTCCTGGATCTTCTGCTTGGCGCCATCTTGACCGAATGCATCAACGACGTCGCCGATTCCGTTAAACGTGAGGCCGAAGAAGACGTTGTAGGCCATCCACATCGGGCCGCCAGCCGGGTCGACGACCATGGCTCGCTCGAACGTGTATTCCACGTCTGCGGGATCAAGGGCGTTTCCGTTATGGAATGTGACGCCCGTG
Source organism: Candidatus Bipolaricaulota bacterium (assembly GCA_018817505.1). Lineage (GTDB taxonomy): Bacteria > Bipolaricaulota > Bipolaricaulia > UBA7950 > UBA9294 > SPBW01. The sequence continues at coordinate 1,202 of JAHITR010000157.1, forward strand.
CGGATGGGGAATGTGACGAGTGTGTAGTCGCCGTCTGCGTCCGAACCCGTAACGATCAAACCGTTTTCAACGCTCGGCACGACTGTGGCGAGTGCTGGCACGTATTCGGTGATGCTGCTTGGCGCATAGGCAATCAGGCCTTCGTACATTTGGAGAAGCTGCAGACCACTCGATGTGTCGTACGCGTTCACGGGATCGAGCGTCACCGCTTCAGAGATTGCACCAATTCGTAGTGTGCCGGGATAGGGAACTGTCGCCATCGCGCCGATTCCGAGTCCCACCAACAAGCATGTGAGGACTACCAATAACTTACGCACTGAATCCACCTCCATCTTACTTACTACTACTGTGGAGAAGAAAAGGATTGTGCTCACATGCCCAGGCGTCTATCTATGGCAGGAGCGTCCGATTCATACTCCTCAACCCAAACTGCCTTGTCACGCAAAACTTCTAGTAGAGAGTATGGCTATTCTAGCGAACTCAGGGCGACCGATCAACTGGGAAAAATTCTGAAGCGTACAGCAAATGACAGGCGTCTGCACGAATCAGCGGTTGGTGTGAGGCAAACCTTGATTTACGACGTGGTTTTGCTTGTCCGTTGTCGGCTGTCCCTCCCCAGAGATGGAGCCGGACAGCTGGCTACGATGCACCGGCTGATTTATCATGGGCCACTGGAACGCGCATCGCAAACAAGCCCCTGCGGGCCAACGAAGCAGAACGAGGAGCAATCGAAATGAAGGCAAAGCATCTAGTCAATCTGGCGTCCCTGGCGGCTGAGGAAATTCACGAGATTCTTGAAACAGCACGCATTCTCAAGCTGGAATCCAAAGCTGGTGTCCGCCACGATATGTTGCACGGGAAGACATTGGCGATGATCTTTCAAAAACCATCCCTGCGCACCCGCGTTTCGTTTGAAACGGGAATGTGGCGTCTTGGTGGACATGCCATTTACCTTGGGCCATCGGATATCAAGCTTGGGGAGCGTGAAACGACAGAAGACATCGCACTGAATCTGTCGCGCTACGTGGATGGGATCATGGCACGTGTCTTTAAGCACGAGTCGATTGTTGGACTCGCCCAACACGCGACAGTCCCCGTGATCAACGGTCTCTGTGATGTCTACCATCCTTGTCAAGGATTGGCTGACCTGCTGACGATCTGGGAGAAGAAGCGAACCTTTGAAGGTCTCACCCTGACCTTCATTGGCGATGGCAACAACGTGGCCCACTCGCTGATCAACGGATGCGCCAAGGTGGGCATGAACTTCAGGATGGCCTGTCCCCAAGGCTTCGAGCCCAATCAGGACATCGTGAATGCTGCGCGTGCGTTGGGCGCCAGTGTCGAAATCTTCCACGACCCGCGGGAGGCTGCCGTGGGCGCTGACGTCTTGTACACGGACGTCTGGGTCAGCATGGGGCAGGAAACTGAGGCTTCGTCCAAGCAGAACGCATTCGAAGGGTTTACCCTGGACGAGGAAATCGTCGCACTTGCCGACAAGGACGCGATTATTCTACATTGCCTCCCTGCGCACTATGATGAGGAGATCACTTATGCAGCTTCGCGAAGCAAGGGTAGCGCGATTTTCGATCAGGCAGAAAATCGGATGCATGCGCAAAACGCAGTGTTGGCTCTGTTGATGGCCTAGGAGGAAACGATGTCGTCGGGAGGAGTGGCAGGTTCGGATGCAAAGGGTGATTGCCTGGTAACCGTGGAGCGAGCGGAAACGCTTCACGTCAATGTGTTGACCAAAGCGGACGTCTTGGTCGCACGAGGCATTGAAACTGTGGTGAGAAACACGCTCGCCCAATGTGGTTCGCCGAATTTGGCAGTTGAAGTTCAGGATGTCGGATCGCTCGATTATGTGCTCGCCGCGAGAACTGAGACGGCCGTACGCAGCGCATTATCTGTAGATGCAGTGGCCATCAAATCGCGTGTTCGCCGATTGGCAACTCCTGTCGACCGACCGCGCCGCAGTCGCCTCTATGCGCCTGGCAACAATCCCCGCTTGCTGGCGAGCATCGACGTGCATGGCGCAGACTGTGTGCTGCTCGATCTTGAAGACTCTGTGCCTCTTTCCGAAAAATTGGCCGCGCGGATTCTGGTCAAGCACCTGTTGGCGGCCATTCCCTTTCCTCGTGATGTCTGGGTACGAATCAATGGATTGGATTCAGAAGGCGAAGCGGACGTTCGCGAGATTTTGTACGGCCAACCGCATGGCGTGTGCTTGCCCAAGGCCGAGTCGGCAGCTGATGTGGTCGCACTTTCGAAACTTCTTGATGAAGTCGAAGCCGCCTATGACATTGATCCGGGATTCACCAAAATCATGCCCATCATTGAAACGGCTCGCGGCGTGCTTCGCTGTGAAGAGATAGCGACAGCCGATCCGCGAATCGTCATGATGGCTTTCGGAGCTGAAGATTACACCCGCGATGTGGGTGCGATCCGATCTCGGCCTTCGTTGCTGTTCGCCCGATCGATGATCGTCGCAGCAGCCACGGTGGCGGGCATCCAAGCATCTGACACCGTGTTCTCGGACTTGGATGATGAGGAAGGACTGGCCAACGAGACTGCGTTGGCTCGTGAGTTGGGATTCGATGGGAAGGGGGCAATCAACCCTCGCCAGCTGGGTCCCATTCATCGTGCCTTCTCTCCCAGTGAAGTGGAGCTGGTGTATGCGCGGCGTGTCGTTGAGGCTGCTGAATCTGCTGAACGTGCAGGTTCGGGAGCTGTTGCACTGGACGGCAAGATGATTGACAAGCCGGTTCTGGAGCGTGCCAAGCGAGTTCTCAAGTACGGTCAACAGCTGGTTCAAGGGGGAGATGTCGCATGAAGAATGCCATCGGTCGAGAAATACCTGAGGTCATTGGGTCTCGAAACGTGTCTCCCTATGCCGGTGCGTTTAGCACGCTTCGCGCGGATCGAAAGGCGGGGCGCCACCAGAAGGGGGCACCTCAGCATGAGAACAAGATCCTTCCTTCGCTCGAGGCGGCCATTGAAGCGACGGGTTTGTCTGATGGAATGACGATTTCTTTTCATCACTCCTTCCGTGACGGCGATCGCGTCATTAACCAAGTGCTCGATGCGTGCGCACGCAAGGGGCTGAAGGATCTGCGATTACTGCCAACGGCCCTATTCCCCGTCCATGCGGGCATTGTGGGCCACATCGAATCAGGCCTGGTCTCTCGAATCGAGGGATCGATGAATGGTCCCATTGGCGCATTTGTCAGCCAGGGCGGGCGGCTGTCTGAACCGGCCGTTCTGCGCTCGCACGGCGGGCGCTGGCGAGCCATAGAAGCCGGCGATGTGGAGATTGACGTGGCCTTCATTGCTGCACCCCAAGCCGATGCTTATGGCAATGCCACAGGCATCAAGGGGAAAACGCCGTGTGGTCCGATCGCCTTCTCAGCTGTCGATGCCCAATATGCCAAGCACACGGTTGTTTTGACCAGCGATCTAGCTCCCTATCCGGTATATCCAATGGAGATCCAGCAGGGCTGGGTCGACTATGTCGTCGTCTTGGATGAAATCGGCGATCCCGATAACATCGCATCAGGAACGCTCGTATTGACGAAATCCCCGACGCGCCTGCTGATCGCGCAGATGACCACCGACGCCGTGGTTCATTCTGGTTACTTCGTGGATGGATTCAGCTTCCAGGGTGGAGCTGGCGGCATTTCGCTCGCAGCGACCAAGTATCTTGGCGATGAAATGGAGAAGGCAGGTATTGTTGGCTCGTTTGGGATGGGCGGCGGAACGAAGATGCTGGTGGAATTGCTTCACCGAGGCTTGATCCGTGCCATCCTCGATGGACAGGCCTTTGATTTGGATGCCGTTCGCTCGATTCGTGAGGACGAGGCCCACGTGATGATCGACCCTGGCATGTACGCCAATTATGACTCACGCGGCTGTGCAACCTACAAGCTAGACGCGGCTTTTCTCGGAGCGACTGAAGTCGACCTTGACTTCAATGTCAACGTCAACACGCACTCCGATGGCATGCTACTGCACGGCATTGGAGGGCATCAGGATGTCGCCGCCGGTGCTGCCATGACGATGATCACCATTCCTACACTGCGAGGTCGCATTCCCGTGATCATGGATTCGGTGACGACCGTGACCACGCCGGGCGAAGTGATCGACGTGATTGTCACAGAACGTGGAATTGCCGTGAATCCCAAGCGAGAAGATCTCAAGGAGCGATTCCTGGCAGCCCGTTTGCCTGTCCGCTCCCTTGAGGAGATCAAGGAAGAAGCAGACGCAATGATCCAACCTGTGAGGAAGCCCGTTTTTGGGGACGAAATTGTTGCCGCGATCGAGTGGCGTGACGGGACCATGATTGATGTGGTTCGAAAGGTGGAGGGATTCGAGTGAGAGACAAATTGCTGAGTATCCTGCCGGAAATCGAGTGGATCGGTGATGCCGATTTGCGTGAGAAAGTCATTGCTACGTGGATCGATGGGCTGGAGCGCGGGGGATGGACGCCAGAAGATGTGGCGCGCATGCCATTCACGCTTGCCAAGAAAGTGTCTGCCTCATTCGCGCAGCACGTGCGCAGTGTGACGCGCGTCTGTGCCGCTGTATCTGATATCTTCGATGAGATCTATGGAGGCGTGGATCTCAAGCTAGATAGGGACATGCTGCTTGCTGGTGCTCTGCTTCATGATGTCGGCAAGTTGGTGGAAATGGAAGAAGCCAATGGTGCCTTCCGCAAGACGGCTGCGGGCAAGCTCGTCCGCCATGCCTTTTCCGGCGTTGCTCTTGCGGATGCCCACGATGTTCCAGCTGCCGTCCAGCACATCATCGGCACGCACTCCAAGGAAGGCGACCCATTCAAGCGCATTCCTGAATCTATCATCTGTCATTTTGCCGACTTCATGAATTTCGACCCAATCGAGGGGTGATCGCCATGGGAATGACATTCGCTCAGAAGATTCTTGCCGCCAAGGCGGGACTTGATTCCATTGACGTCGGGCAAATTGTCGAGATCAAGCCTGATGTTTGTCTGTCGCACGACA
>JAHITR010000158.1 GCA_018817505.1 Candidatus Bipolaricaulota bacterium
TCAGCCGTAATCGCGCGGCGTGTTCAAAGGCAAAGGAGGTAGTCAATGACTGTGAAACGAACCGTCACTCATGCTGCCTCGCTGAGCGCCTCGTAGTTCTTCTGGACTCGCTCAATTCAACTTCTTCAACGTGAGGCAGCCTATCAAAAACGTTACATAACCTGCCATCATTTTGAAGGAGGCACCCTTGCATCAACGGCCAGCCGCGCATAGCGAACTGGAATCCATGTCGATTCAAAGCGAAACCACCCTTGGCGTTCCTGAGTTGGACGACTTCGTCAATCAGGGACTGATTACAGGCATCCACGCTCAGCTCACCAGCGGCAAGGAAGCGACGGTTTACTGCTGCTACGCTCACCCGTCGTCGAAGCACAAGCTGATGGCTGCCAAGGTCTATCGAGAACACGCGGCGCGTTCCATTCGCCGAGGTCTATACTTCGAAGGTCGTGAGAGACCGATGAAGGCACGCGAACTTCGTGCTGTGGCCAATGGGTCGCAATTTGGGCACCGGGTCATGACAGGCATGTGGATGTCCGCGGAATACGAGCACCTTAAACAGCTGTTCGCCGCTGGCGCTGACGTGCCCCAGCCCCATGCCTTGCGCGACCGTGTCATTCTGATGGACTACATCGGGGACGAGAATGGCCCTGCACCGCACCTGCACGGAGTCGATTTGAAGGGCGACACGGCTCATCGCTACTTCGACGATATCCTGGAAAACATTACCATCATGCTGGGAGAGAACCTCGTTCACGGCGATCTCTCCCCCTACAACATCCTTGTGTGGAAGGATCGGCCATGGATAATTGACATGCCCCAAGCCGTTGACGTTCGGTTCAATCGGAATGCCTTCGAGCTGTTGCGGCGAGATCTGGCGAATGTTTGCGGCTTCTTTGAGCGGCACGGTGTAAGTAGCGATCCCACGAAACTCACAATCGATTTGTGGGATCGCTACCAACGTGCCGGTCTTTAGCGACCTGGCAATCGGCAGTAGAATCAGAAATAGGACATGAATGGAGGAATGATGCCCATGAACAAGGCCCTTGTGATTGTCGATGTACAACCTATCTTCATGAAGAGCCCCAAGATGTTGACTTTGGATGGCGATGATCTTGTAGCCAAGTGCAGCGGCCTCCTTGAAGCAGCAAGGACAACCCACATGCCGGTCGTGTTCGTTCAGCATGTGGACAAGGACGACATGCCAGAAGGAACGACGGATAAAGACATGGCGTTTCACCAGGACCTCACCCCACAGGCAGGAGAGCCGGTGATTGGCAAGATGTTCGGCAGCGGATTCATGCAAACGGATTTGGACGAAACCTTGCGATCGTTGGGAATCAATCACTTGATTGTCTGCGGATTGTCTGCGTATGGCTGTGTGAATCAAACCGTGCTGTTCGCCAAGTTGTTTGGCTATGATGTCACCGTCGTGCAGGATGCGATTGCTGCTCCTGAATACGAGCAATGGCCCGTTACCGAAGGCATACCGATCTTCTTGGCACAATGGAAAAAGGGAAGTATCAATCTGGCCTCTGCGAGGAGCCTACGCTTCTAGTTGAATGAGCTGTTCTTCTCTTCATCCACGCCGAAAGGCTTGCCATCCTGCTGCAAACGTGTGCACGAAGCAAGTGGCCTCGTTTCAAGCAGAGCCAAGCGCTTGAATCGGTTCCGTCTTTTGATATACTTTCCGCGCATTCTAGATAATCGTCTGTTATTCTGTTTATTCGATCAGCATTTTTGTCTCAGCTCATTCTCTCACCAGTGAATTGCACGCGAAAGGAGTGTCATGATCGGCAATCTTCGTTCCATCTATCGCGAGTTTCCCAAAAGCTTCTGGATCCTCATCTTTGCGTCATACATTGATGTCATCGGGCGAAGCTCAGTCACCGTCTTCTTTGCCTTGTACGTCACGCAGAGATTCAACGTTGGAATGACGAAGGTGGGTGGATTGCTTGCTCTGTTCGCCATCGCGGGCATGGTCGGCAGCACCGTCGGCGGCGCGCTGACAGACCACTTGGGTCGACGAGGCGTCATTGTTTTTGGACTGATCACGAGCGCGTTGGCAACGCTTTCGTTTGCATTCATCCCCACAATCGAGATGTTCTACCCCGTCATTGTTCTGGCGGGGCTGTTCTCCAATTTCGGAGGCCCAGCACAAGGCGCCATGGTGGCCGATCTTCTGATCGAGGAGAAGCGAGCGCAAGGATTCGGAATTTGGCGCGTAGCCGCCAACTTGGGCTGGCTCACCGGTCCCATCCTGGGTGGGCTGCTGGCGGATTATGCCATCATCCTCATCTTCGTTCTCGATGCAACGGTCAGCCTGCTCGCGGCAGCCATCGTCCTTCGCGCCATCCCTGAATCCCGCCCTCCGAGGGAAGATCGCGCCATCGTTCACGGCGGTATTGTCAGCTCATTCAAGGGATATGGCGTGGTCATGCGTGACTTCGCCTTCCTCGCATTCATTATTCCGTCTGTTTTGGCGGGCATTGCCTACCAGCAGAGCTACGCCCCCCTGACCGTCTATCTCCAGGATTTCCATTCGCTATCTGCCAAGACGATTGGGAGCCTGTTCAGTCTGGATGCGCTATTTGTCGTTGCGCTTCAGTTTCCGTTTATCCGTTGGGCGCAGAAGCGCGGACAGTTTGTCATGATGGCGTTTGGTATGGCAGTGACGGGAGTCGGCCTCGCGCTTTATGGCGCCGTGTCCGGCTATCCCCTGTTCGTCGTTGCCCGATTGGCTATTGCCACCGGAGAGATGATCTGGATGCCTACGGGCCAGGCTCTGGCCACGCGATTCGCTCCCGAACACATGCGTGGCCGCTATATGGCGTACTTTGGACTCACGTTCGGAATTGCGACAGCGGCATCCCCGTTATTGGGGGGCATGATTATGGATCACTTCGATCCAAGGTGGCTCTGGTATGTATCCGGGCTTATTTCTGCAACGTCAGTTCTTGGATTCTGGATACTTCATCGAAAGGCTCAACAGGGGCGGCTAATCGTCGGCACGGAGACGAAATCGCCAGATGCGCCCCCAGCCGATCATTGAGCCATCACAACTTGATCGTCGATTGATCCTTGGTGATGCACTTGATCCTGCGCTCGTACATCGCTAGGGTGAAGTATCGTGACGCCAAGCGCACGTGAAGCGAGGGGGATGATGCCACATCGACGAAGTGAAGGATCCATCATGACGCATCAAACGGAGACAACCAATATGGCGCTGTTCTGCGATTTCGAAAACATCGCCTTGGGCGTCAGGGAGGCAGAATTCCCAAAATTTGACATCGAGAAGGTATTCGAGCGCCTTCTGCTCAAAGGGAATATCGTCGTCAAGAAAGCCTATTGTGATTGGGAACGCTACAAGGACTTCAAGGGCCCGATGCATGAAGCCTCTTTCGAATTAATCGAGATTCCTCACCTTCGAATGTCAGGAAAGAACTCGGCGGACATTCGCATGGTCGTCGATGCCCTCGATTTGTGCTACACCAAAGAACACGTCGACACATTCGTGATCATCAGCGGTGACTCCGACTTCTCCCCCCTCGTAAGCAAGTTGCGAGAAAACAACAAAACCGTCATCGGCGTCGGAGTCAAGAACTCCACGTCAGATTTGCTGATCGCCAACTGTGACGAATTCATCTTTTACGATGATTTGGCGCGACGGGAGAAGCCCGAAAAGAAAACCCGCAAAGCTCCGGTCAAGAAGCCGGCCGAGAAGGTTGCAGGCAAGAAGACGACCAAGGAACCAGCGCCGACCAAGGTTGAGGACAAGAAGCAAGAAGCTTGGGATTTGGTCGTTGAGACCTACGACGCACTGGTTGAGGAGCGCGGCGAAGGTGGGAACATTTGGGGATCTATGATCAAGCAAACGCTCAAGCGTCGTAAGCCCGGCTTCAGCGAGTCCTACTACGGCTTCAAATCGTTTGGGCAGCTGCTCGAAGAAGCGGGCGCACAAGGAATCCTCCAATTGGACCGGGATGAGAGATCCGGAGGATTCATCATCAAAAGTACGCA
>JAHITR010000159.1 GCA_018817505.1 Candidatus Bipolaricaulota bacterium
AAGAAGAAAGTCGCCCCCTTCTCAGAATTGAGGCGACGCATGAGATCGATCAAGTCGTGACTCATGGCCGTGTCGAGATTCGCGGTGGGTTCGTCTGCGAGCACGATGGACGGTTCGCCAACCACGGCACGAGCGACGGCCACACGCTGCTGCTGACCACCGGAGATCCGGTTTGGGTATTGATCGGCATATTCCTCGATGCCCAGCTCGCCAAGAATCTTGCGCGCCCGCTTGATTCGCTCTGCCTTCAACACACCCTGTAACTCCAGCACGAACGCTGTGTTCTCAAGTACCGTGAGGACGGGTATCAAGTTGTAGGCCTGGAAGACGAATCCAATATTGGTTAAGCGAAGCTTGGCCAGCTGATCCTTGGACAGGGTCGACATAGCGACCCCCTCCAAAAGGATGTCCCCCTCCGTGGGCCGATCCAATCCGCCGAGCAAGTGAAGGAGCGTGGACTTCCCTGAGCCTGAAGGTCCGGCCACGGCCGTAAACTCACCCTTGTGAAGCTCGACACTTACGCCGCGCAACGCCGGTGTTTCTAGTGCCTCGGTAAAGTAGGTTTTGTGCAGATCAATCGTTTGAATCAATGCGTTATTCGACATATTTCATCGCCTCCACTGGCTCGAGCTTGGAGGCTCGATAGGCCGGGAACCAAGCCGCAATGATGGCTATGACAACCATCGAAACGGCGGAGATGACCACTTGGGGCCACTTAATCATCATGTGTATGACGGGACTAACACCGACAGCTTTCATGAAGTTGGCGAATTGGCCGGGGAGGGGAATGCCGCCAAATGCCTCCACAATCCAGACCAAAGCCACGCCGATCAGTGCGCCATAGAGCGCGCCGATCACTGCGATCAAGCTTGCTTCTGTGAGGATCATTCGGATGACTCGCCAGCGCGACGCACCAAGCGAAATGATCAATCCCAACTCACGCGTTCGCTCCATCACTGACAGGTAGAGTGTGTTAAGTACGACCAGCGCGCCGAGGCCGAAGAAGATGACGGCAACAATGATCATGGCTGGGTCAATAAGCGCCGTGTATCCGGCAACCTGGGGAGCGAGTGCGCGCCAATCCAGGACTTCCAGTTCAGATGGAAGCTGGCTGCCGAGTTGATCGGTTACAGCCTCGATCTTGCCGATGTCCGACACGCTTCGCACACCGTCCACTCGGGCAACGATGGCAGTGGCCGCATTCGGGCTGCGTGCTAGCAGTCGCGCAGTGCCTAGCGTCGTGTGAATCACCGTTCTTCCCATCTGCGAAAGCGGCGCTGCGTAGATGCCAACGACGGGAACTTTGAGCGCGCCGACGCCTGTTTCCGGATGGGCGCCCAATAGAACGATCTCGTCTCCCACACCCACCTTCAGTAGATCGGCCAGCTCTTCCCCAATCACAGCACCATTCTGACCGCTCGTCAAGTAGCTTCCTTCGACGATGCGATCGCCTATGTTGCTGATGGGGGCAATCTCCTCTGGGATCACACCCTGCACATAGACCGTCTGCGAGCGGTCGCCTGCAGACGCCAGCGCAGGCATGTCCAATCGAACGGTCTTCCATTCCACGCCGTCAATGCCATCCAGAGTGGCCAACACGGACTCGGAGTCCTGCATCAACGGAACAGAAGATCCCATGCCGCGCTTCTCCACGTGCCGAACTTGGAAATGGCCGGTGTCAATCTGAGTGACCGTATTGAACATGTCGGACAGCATTGAATTAACAAAGCCGAACATGAACACCAGGAAGTACACGGGAATGAGTACCGCTAGCAGCGTGAGAATCGTTCGACCCCGATTGCGCTTCAAGTGTCGAATGGCCGACTTCATGAGTCATCACCCCACGACTCGAACGTGTCTAAGCTGAAGAACATCGCATTGAGTGCGAGGTCGAATTGTGGAGACTCGATGCGCTCAATGGTCTGGTCTCCATAGGAGTCTGTAATAACGATTGTGGTGGCGAACACGCGGCCCGCCACTCTGATTACGTCTGAGAACGTTGCCGTCTGTAGCACCTCGCCGCGTTGGTCGTAGTAAATCAAGGTCTCGATGACGAAGTCAGACGAGACCGAGATCTCCAGGCGTCCGTAGACAACGGGTGCATTCGGATGTGGAGTGAGCGTAAGGAAGTACTTGCCGACACTCTCGGAGGCGGTTACGAGCGAGACATCGTAGTCATCAGACAACGTGCCGTGAGACAGGTCCTCCAAGGACGGACCGGCTCCAAACAGGGCATCGCCGATGGCAATCGCGGGCAGTTTGATGGAGCCGACACCAGGGGCGTAGTACCAGAGATCATCGCCGGTCTGGAGGTAGCCGGAGTTGCGGTCGATTTCAGGCTCCAACACTCGGATGAGCGCCAGCTCGGAGCCCAACGTCCAAACCTCAAGCTTGTGCGACTTGGTCTGCCCGCCCAGGACAATGTCCAGGCTCATGATTCCGTGGAAACTGTCACCCTGCCATGCGGCGTTGACGCGATTCAAGATCTCCGTGGCGGTTAGCGATTCCGTCTGCACCTGAGCGGAGGCCAGAAGGCCTGAACCGATGAGCAGTGCGGCAACTGCGAGTAATAGGATTCGTTTCATAGGGAGCTCCTTTAGCCTTCGCGAATAGCCGTCACTGGCTCCAGACGATTGGCGCGTCGTGCTGGATACCAGGCGGCAACCAGCGCGGTGAACACGACGACGGAGAGCGCGCCGAGCCAATACCATCCAGATGTTGAGGCGTACATAATGGTGGGAATACCCAATTCGCCGCCGAGCTCAGCCATCATGGTGCCGAAATTGAGTCCGTAGCGTGACAGGTAAATCAGGCAGCCGTATCCCACACCGCCACCGACAACGAACCCGATGCCAGACACAAACACCGATTCCATCAGTACCACCTGCGCCAGCAGCTTGCGGCTCATGCCAATAGCCGTCATCACGCCAAACTCGCGCGTTCGCTCAAGTACCGAGTAGAAGGCCGTGTTGGCGACTCCGAATCCGGCCATCAGCGAGATCATGATCACAAACGGGATCATCTTGATACTTGCGCCCTGCAGCATCGTGCGAGCGAGCGGGTTCAGTGCGAAGTAGTCGGCAACCTCAATTCCCCCAACACCTGCCGATGTCAGCTGCGCTTCAAGCGTATTCGCGCTCTTGCCTGTGGATGTACCGGGCGGAAGGGCGATGGCAATCGCGGTGAGCCCCGCCCATTCAGAAAGCGCGTGCGCGTCCTCCAGAGAAATCGCGACCATGTTATCCAGTTCCCCCAGATTCAGAGCGAAGAATCCGACAGCGCGAAACGCCTGCGAATTGGTGCCGGAAGCGCCTTGGGCCAGCAGAACGATGCGTTCGTTGAGGCGAATGTCCAGAGACTCAGCCAGTTTCGCCGAGATGACGATCTCTCCCGATTGAGCAATAGGGCGGCCCCGGGACACGGCATCGTGCAACTTGGTGACGCGCTGTTCCATGAGCGGATCGATGCCGCGGATGATGACACCATCGGACCCGTAGGAACTACGGATCATGCCGTAGACCTCAAGACGATCGGCGAACGCTTGCACGTTCGCGCGCCCCAGAACTTGCTTCGCGCCTTCGACTTGCTCGGGCGTCAGTCCGTTCGAGGGTACGGGATCATCGGCATAGCCGAGGGCTCGGAATTGGAGGTTGCCCTGATTGTAAATGACCTGTGTATCCGTCATCGATCGAATGAAGCCGTCGGTAATCCCCCACATCACCAGAATCACCCAACTGCCAAAGGCGACAATGGCAATCATCAGGATCGTTCGCTGTGTGTGGCGCCACAGGTTGCGCCAAGCCATGCGTAGACTTGTTGCGTTCATTTTGTCCCTCCCTTGCGGGTTCGAGCTGGGCACGTCAGGCCATCAGCAATCACTTGGGGTGCGAATTCCATCATGGATTCGTACAACGGCGGAGGGATGCGTCCGCTCTGCATGACGAGCATCTTGACCAAGCCTAGCGAGTAGGCGATCTGGAAAGGATCTCCGGGGATGATTTCGCCGCGCTCTTGTGCGGCCACGATCGCTTCAATAATCGGCGCGTACGATCCGGCAACCTGCTGCAGGATGCCCTCGTAGTTCAAGGTATCAGCGAAGCGCTTGATATCGGCTGGATCGTCGAGAATGACGCGTGATAGCTCGTTGGTCTCCATTTCGTGAGCAATACCCTTCATCATCAGGACGAGCGCTTCGCGCGTGTCATCCGTTCGATCGAAGGACCCAGCCATCAGTCGCCCCATCATGCCAGGAATCTCTTGCAAGAAGATTTCCAGGTATAGGGCTTCTTTCGTATCAAAGAACAAGTAGAAGCTTGCCTTGGCAATGCCAGTAGGCTTGACTAGGTCGTCAATCGTTGTCTTCTTTAAGCCGTAGCGCAGGAAGCAAGCACGTCCTACCTCCATCAGTTTGGCTCGAATCGTCTCCTTCTGGTCTGCTGAAAACGGTTTTGGCATGTATATCTCACTGTCCCTGTGAATCGCAAACGTAAATATTCGCAGAGTATAGAGATGGAACACGGAAAGTCAAATGCCAGGTTCCTCAGCGATGCGAGATCGACGACAAGGAGCCAATAATCAAGAGGGCTCGCTGAAACGTCCTAGCGTTGGGAAATGTTCCTGAACGTCATTCAGGAACATGCAGCAGGCATCGTCCCAAAGCGATACAATACCTGGACAGACACTCTTCTGGATTCTCGAGTGCGGTTGACCTGTATCCATCATGAGGTCGCGTAGAGCGCGTGAAAGAGGCAATGAAGTTTCTCACAGGATCCCTAGCTGTTGAAAGCACTATCCAAAGCATTTGCTGAGCGGGGAGCTTTCCATCCATACTTAAGGTAGAGGTGAAATGGATGTCCGTAGATTTCGACGAGTTGTATGAGAAGGCCAAGTCTGTTCTCAACCCGCGCAGGCTCTCCGAAACGGCGGAGGCCGGTGGGGTGGGCGCGGCGATTCTTACTGAAGGCGGTCGCGTATACGTCGGCGTATGCATCGATACCGGCGGATCAATGGGGTTCTGTGCAGAGCATGCCGCAGCGGCAGCGATGATCACGGCTGGCGAGAGCCGTGTGGTCAAAATGGTTGCAGTGGATTGGGATGGACGCGTCCTGCCACCTTGTGGCCGATGCCGCGAATTCATTAGTCAACTTGACGACGGCAATGCCGAGGCGCAAGTGATGGTTCGTGATGGATTGGTATTGCCTTTGCGCGATTTGCTT
>JAHITR010000025.1 GCA_018817505.1 Candidatus Bipolaricaulota bacterium
AACTTGTATGACGATTTTGATGCCGTGCGATTCACCGAGTTGCTCGACGCGTTGGAAGTGCCACGACGAAAGACGAAAACGATGTCCAAAGGCGAACGCGGTCGGCTGAGGCTGGCGATGGCGTTGGCACGCAATGCCAAGCTGTATCTGCTTGATGAGCCATTGGCCGGCATTGACTTGATCAGTCGCGAGAAGATCCTTTCGTCCATCGTTCAGGAATGGCACACCGATGAGACGATCATTCTTTCCACGCACGAAGTGGCAGAAGCCGAAGGCCTGTTCGACCGCGCCATCTATTTGCGCGAAGGCCGCTTGGCTCTGGATGCATCGGCAGAAACATTGCGTAAAGGCGGCAAGTCCGTCGTGGATACCTTCCGGGAGGTGCTCGCATGAAGAAATTCTCAACACTCGTGTGGCTTGAGCATCGAAGGAATTGGCTGTGGTCGCTGCCATTGATGGCATCACTGCTGTTTTGGGCGTGGGGCATTAAACAAGTGACCGTGATGGACGTTGGCGAGCGCTTGGCTATTCGCGCCGGATTGCTGATGGGCGCAGCGACAATCGGAACCGTCTTGTTGGTCATGATGATTGGACGCATACGCTCCGAGACGCGCAATGGTCAATATCAGGTATTGCTGATGAGTCCACCGTCGGGGTACACGCACATTCTGTCTCGCTTCACGTATGCGGCTGGCATTGCGTTGGCCTATTTCATCGCCATTGGCTTTATGTTCTGGTGGATCCTGGAGTTGGCGGGTATTCGCCTGGATGCTGGCAGTTTGTTTGACCTGATTCTGGCGATGCCGCTTTATGGCATGAGCATCATGGTGCTGCCGATCCTGGCCTATACGCTGTTGTTGATGGTGTTCATCAGCGCGTACCGTTTGTCGGGCGCGGGTTGGATTCCTGGCTCAGTCATGCTCCTCGGCACACCCATCCTGATGCAATACATCGGCGATTGGACGAGTGGCTGGATGTACACCTTGCCGGGATGGCATGTGTTTGCCAATGCACCGGCCGCCCTGATCGCGCGATTCGGAGATCTTGATCCTGAATCCGCAATAGAAGTGGGCAGTGTGCTATCCAAAGGGTTGCCCGTTGAGCCGATGCTGATCATGCTGACAATCACTGCAGCATTGCTCGCAATCGCGGGGCGTATTTGGCAGGAGGTGGAAGCATGACCCAAGCATTCTTGATCGTTGTACGGATATTGGCTGTCGCGCTGTTCTTGTTCTGGGGGTATCGTCTATGGACGGGCACTCAGAGCTGGACGTCGAGGATTCTGGGGTCGATGTTCTCTGCTTTGCTGATCTGGCAATCCACATTTGGCACGTGGACATAGGTACGAAGAAGCAACCGCAAAGGGTACGAAGAAGTACGCTTTTCTGGAGGAACACATGAAACGAATGAAGATACTGCAAGTGGGAATTCTATCTGCACTGGCTGCCGTGGCGCTGTTCGGGCTGTTTGGATGCGACATTGAGGAGATCATCGCGGCGTCTGGCGGCAATATTGAGGCCAACCGAGAGATCACCCAGACTTACGAAATCGCCGCATTGCTCGACCTGACTGTGGAATCGGCGAATGGCTATGTCGTCGTGCAATCAGATGCCGTTGCGAACGTGACGGTAACTGCGCACCTGCGATCGAGAGCCGATACGTTGGAGAAGGCGCAGGAGCGCGTCAATGCCATCGTCGTGGACATGATTCAAACGGGCGACAACTTGGTGGTACGTTATCGAAGCGCGGATCAATCCGACGACGTGCGCAGGTATTCGGGCGTGTCTTTTGACGTGACCGTCCCTGCGCAGGCAGACGTGGAAGTGGACACCTCCAATGGCGCGATCACCATCTCCGGCATCGAAGGTCAGTTCAACTTGGATACGTCCAACGGCGCGATCGATCTGAACGATCTGGTTGGCGTCGTGAGTGCGGACACGTCGAACGGCCGCATTGACGTCCGTGGATTCCGAGGCAGTTTGGATTTGGAGACAAGCAACGGTGCCATTGATATCGAAGATGTCGAAGCCTCTGTCGAAGCTCGTACGAGTAATGGACGCATTGACTTCGCGGGTGTGTTGGTGGGAGATAGCCACGATCTTC
>JAHITR010000160.1 GCA_018817505.1 Candidatus Bipolaricaulota bacterium
AGCACTTCGTGCGCAACAGCAACGTGAGACTGAACAATTGACATCTGTGCTTGACTCAGCCGACTCGGCTTGCTGAGGATTTCTGCGGGGATGATCACCTTGCCAATGTCATGAATGTTGGCAGCCAAGACAATAGCCCGGATTTGCTCCTCAGGCAGGTTCAATGCTTGAGCAATCCTTGTCGCAATCCTCGCCACGCCTTCCTGGTGTTGATTCGTGTACGGATCGCGCAGCTCAATCGCCTTGGCCAATGCGCGAATAATGCCTTCATAGTTCGATTGAGATTGCTTGACCAAGACTCGATTCTCGATGATGACAGCGGTGATGCTCGCCAGGCCTGAGAGCAACTCCACATCCTCTGCACCATAGGCATCCCTTCGATAAGACTGTATCTGCATGATGCCAATCACTTCATCGCGAATTCGCATAGGAACAAGCACGGCAGATTGCGTCATCCCGGCAAGGGATTGCTCGTGCTCAAGGTCCTTAATATCGGTCGCTTTCTCAGCAACGTGATAGCGCGCTACGGTATTCTGCAGTTTGTCTCGCAGATCCGGAACGAGCAGTGGCTTTCCCGTTCGAATCACCTCGCTCTGTATCCCCATACCCTCAGCTTCGAGGTGGATCACTGGCAATGTGGCAGCGTCCTGTTCCTGTCCGTCCGCTGTCACATGGACAGCTTGAATGAGCTGCTGCGTCGCATCGTATCGAGACATGACAAACACATCCGCCTGCATCGATGCCTTGACCTGTCGATAAGTCATTCTGTAGATGTCACGAAGGCTGGTCGCACGGCCAAAGTCGATTGACAACGATGCCATGGCGGTTTCACGCCGCAGCAATGCCTTGATGCGATCAGCGTCCTGTGCACGCTGCGTAATGTCGCGCGCCGATACGATGATGCCAACTTCATTGGCCGTCACGATGCGCGGAACTGCTTGCGACTCATAGCTTCGCACCTCCCCTTCAGCCGAGGTGCGATCAAACTCGAATACTGTGGGTTCCCGTGTTTCGAGCACCTGTTGAAGCGCCAACGTAACACGATCTTGCTGTGTTGCATCGATATGCTGGAGAAGTGGGGAGTCCACAAGCTGGGCGTCGTGTAGCCCTGGCAGTGGATGATTGACGTAGGTAATACGAAGGTTGGCATCAAGGATCATGATTTGGTCAGGGCTGTCTTCGGCGATTGATCTCCATCGCGCCTCGGATTCCTGGAGTTTGGCTTCTGCGAGCTTCTCCTCGGTCACATCGCGGAGAATGATTCCCAGGTTACTTCCAACCTTGAATGCTCGAAGTGCTAGGCGGCGTTCGCCCATAGCACTAGGGGAGGCATAGTCTTCCATTGAGAAAGGTTCTCCCGATTCGAGAACGCTGCGAAAGCGCTCGTAGCGATCCGTATGTTCTGTCTCAGGGGAGATATCGCTCATCGTTCGTCCAACCAGATCGTCAGGAGTGGCGTGGAATAGTTCTGCACCCGCATGATTGATGTAGAGCAAACGCAATTCATCGTCGAACAGCCCGAACCCCTCGTTGGCCAGGTTCATGAATGCCGTGCGCAACTGGTCAGATGCATGGAATGCTTCTTCTGCTTCCGACCGCTTGCTTACATCAAAGAACATGCACTGCGTCCTGGGAAAGCGGCTTTCCTCATCGCGGGCAACGCGTCCGCTGAATGAGACATTGAGTGTGCTGCCATCCCTACGCTGCAGCATCAGGACGACACCGACGATGCGCCCCTGTTCAAGAATCTCTCGGAATTGTTCGCGAAATTCCTCTCGCTGATTCGCTGAAACGAAGTCTCCAAACCATCGACCAAGGACTTCGTGCCTCTCGAATCCCAATTCCTGTTGCCAGGCCTTGTTGACCGCAAGAATGCGACCTTCTGAATCCAGCGATTGATAGGGATAGGGTGCATCATCAAAGAGCGATCTGAAAAACTGGTGTTCTGTTTGCACCTGTGACCTCCGCCACCCATTCGCTAGAGTCTAGTAGATGTTGCGCTCGAACGGAAGTCACTTCGTAGCCATGTTGGCCTCACGTCCCTTGTTCAGTGAGTAGGCGGGAGCTACCATGTCCCCCCATGATGCGACCATCGAACAACCAGCCCGCCAAACGCACGGCATCCCTCTTCGTCGGCCACCTGCTCAACGACGGGTTTGGCGCATTTCTCGCACCACTTCTGCCGCTGCTCATTGTCCGGCTCGACCTGTCACTGGCCATGGCGGGCTTGTTGGGGACAGCGAGAATCGTCATGAACTCGCTTCTGCAGCCGAGTCTTGGTCATTGGATTGATCGTGTGCAGCGGCCTTGGTTGGTTATCATCGGCCCCGTTCTGTCGGTCATTGCCATGAGCCTGATTGGCCAGGCGACCAGCTTCTGGATGTTGCTGTTGATTATGGTGATTGCCGGAATTGGCACAGCACTCTTTCATCCTGCAGCAGCTGCTCTGGTTGCGGCTGGCAATCACACGCGCCGCGGTTTGATGATGGCCTTCTTCTCATCTGGGGGAACGCTTGGTGGGGCCTTTGCGCCACTCGTTATCGTCCCGTTTGTGCAAGCGTTTGAAATGGAAAGCATGCCGTGGCTCATGATCCCTGGATTGGCTGCAGTTGCCGCATTTGCAATTCCGCTCTGGCGCGTGTTGCCCAATCCCGTTCGCAAGCAATATGAGAGATTTCGCCTCGGCCATCTTCCTGGCAGATTTCGCGTTCTTTGGGTCGTCCTCGTCATTCGAGCCGTGAGCGCAACGGCATTCTCAAGCTTTCTTGCCGTCCTCGTCGTCCAACGCGGCGGCTCTGCATGGGCAGGCGGCGCTGCAATCAGCGCATTCGCACTAACAGGTGCAGCAGGCAGCTTCTTGGCAGGCAACCTCTCTGATCGTTGGGGGCGCAAGGCCGTCATCCTCGGATCGATGGTTCTGGCAACGCCGTTCTACATTCTATTCCTGCACGGGCCAATGACGCTGCTGTTGCCGATCATCGCACTGGCCGGATTGCTCGACCTATCTGCGACGCCGGTTGGCGTTGTGGCTGCTCAAGAGTGCATCCCTGGACGAACGGGCCTGGTTTCGGGTTTGGTGATGGGGCTGGCATGGGGTGTCGCCGGCCTCTCCCTATTCCCCATCGGATGGCTAGCTGATCAGTATGGGATCTTGTCCGTCATGACGGTTGTCGCTCTGCTCCCGTTGGTCGGAGCGTTCCTGATGCTCTTCTACAGGGACATGGAGCCCGCTTCCGATGAAGGCCGTTGAGGGGTCATTCGCTGCCCAGCCGTATCTGAATGAACTGGCACAGCTCTACGACGTTGCCGTTCCCGATTGGCCTGGCGAGATCGAGTTCTACACCCAGCTCATCCGACAGATTCCCTCGACAAGACAGCCATCGCTCCTCGAAGTCGCTTGTGGAACGGGACGCGTCACCCTGCAACTTGCCAGGCTAGGAGTGCCAATCGTCGGCATTGACCTATCGGATGAAATGCTAGCTTTCGCGAGGGGCAAGAGCCTGGACGTGCCCCACGTACGTTGGATCCTTGCGGACATGCGCTCCTTTGAATTGGCACAGACATTCGACTTGGCCATTGTGCCCGCCTATTCGTTCCAGCTCCTTCTCACAGAAGACGACCGTCAAGAGTGCCTGAGTCAGATCGCCCGACATCTCAATCCAGGAGCCCGCGTCGTTCTTCACCTGGAAAAGCATCCTCCAGACTGGATCGCATCGCTGCCAACCGACACGTTCACCCCCTTCGAAGCCGCAGGTGAGACCGTCCACCCAGGAACGGGGCAACGCATTCGTGTGTCCTATGCTTGGTCTCACGCGCCTGATACACAAAGCCTCGCCGTCATCATGCGTTACCAAGTGCTCGGTCGTTTCGGGCAGGTCACCGCATCTACTACGGATCGCGGCCCGCTGAAGATGCATTACACTTCCCCGCACGAACTCCGCGAACAACTGGCTAGGGCCGGATTCAAGACAGAAGCGATTTTCGGAGACTTCTTCGATCATCCGTACGACTCGAACAGTGAGGAAATGATCTGGATTGCACGCAAGTCTGTGGTTGGGCCAAGCGTCTAAACCCTGTCCTATCTTGAACATACTCGCTGTCCACGACAAGACGCTATTGACACTCCTCGTTTTCCGGTCTATAGTGGCCGCAACATGAAAGAAGCAGGAAGTGGCCGACTTAGCATGAATCTTTCGACCAGCTTCGGCTTCTTTTGGTATTGGAAAAGCGCCTGACGCTTCCTTTCCATAGCATTTAGCTAGGGAATGAAGAGTTGGGCAAAGAGACTGCGGATTTCCGCGGTCTTTTTCTTTTGCCTAGGACGCTACATCAGACAAGGAAAGTCGGAAATAGGAACCCGCTCGCGGGCAGGACGTGGGGTCTCGACCCAACGAGCGGGGTAATCAGGGCGACCTGCAAGCAGATCGCACACTGTCCTTGCGGATAACGCAAGGATACAACGTAAGGAGAAAAAGTGAAACGGCTTAGCGTAGGACTCATCGTAGGACTCATCGTCGGAATGTTGGCCCTGTCTGTCGGAGCATCCACTCTCAAGATTGGCATCTGCAAGATTGTGGAGCACCCAGCGTTGGATGCCGTAGAACAGGGCACCATCGACGCCCTCACTGCGGCAGGTTATGAGCGAGACGTGGATGTAGAGTATCTGTTGGCTAGCGCCCAAGGCGACTTCGCGGTCGCAATATCGATCGCCCAAAACTTCCTCGCGCAAGGTGTCGACTTGGTCGTCGCCATTGCGACCCCAACGGCTCAAGCAGCTCTTGAAGTCTTCCGCGGTTCAGGCATTCCCATCATCTATGCGGCCGTCACCGACCCCGTTGGAGCCGAGCTCATTCTGAGCGCAATCGATCCATCAGGGAATGAAAACGTCACAGGCGTCTCCGACATGATCCCAGTGGCAGCTCACCTCCGGCTGTTGAAGGATCTTTCGCCAGATATCACCCGGATTGGCATGATCTACAATCCGGGTGAGGCGAATTCCGTCACACTGACGAATATGGCGATTGCTGCCGCTCCAGGGCTAGGACTCACTATCGTAACCGCCACTGCGGATACCACTGCCAATGTTCAGATGGCTGCCCAATCGCTTATAGGGCGAGTCGATGCAATGTACGTCACAACAGACAACACGGTCGTATCAGCAATTGATTCCGTGCTGGCAGCATCGTTGGAGGCTGGCGTTCCTTTCTTGATGGCGGATCCCACGAGTATCGCGCACGCAACCTTGGCTGCAGGCTTCAATTACTATGACCATGGGTTGACCACGGGTGCTCTTGTCTCGCAAGTGTTGGGCGGAACGTCGCCGAATGAGATCCCGATGGCGCTTCAAGAGAGGGCTGAGGTCTACCTGAATCTGGATCTTGCCGCATCCATCGGATTGGAGTTCTCACAGGCGGTCATCGACCAGGCGACCTCGATCCTATATGGCGGAACGGCGTTCAACAAATAGTCTCACCGCATCAGAAAGGAGAAGCGATGGTTAGCATACTGGTTCATGCGGCTGAGCAAGGACTCGCCTATGGAATTGCCGCACTCGGAGTATTCCTAACGTACCGAGTCTTGAAATTCCCCGATCTCACCGTGGACGGAAGCTTCGTGACCGGGGCAGCCGTCGCTTCTCTCCTCCTCATTCGAACAGGAATCGACCCTTTCAGTGTTCTGTTGATCGCGTTTGCCGCTGGTGCCGGAGCCGGATTGGTCACCGGCCTGCTCAATACGAAATTGGGGATTACCAATCTTCTCGCAGGCGTGCTCACGATGATCATGCTGTACTCCATCAATCTACGCATCATGGGAAGACCTAATCTGTCCCTGCTGCGCGCTTCCACTGCCACTCGAATCGTGTCTGCGGCCTGGTCACCTCTCGGGAGCCTGGCCGTGTTGGCGTTCATGCTTGTGCTCACGTTGATCATCAAGTTCGGACTTGACTATTTCCTTCGTACCGAATTGGGATTCGCGCTTCGAGCGACTGGGGATAGCGAGCGGATGATCACGGCTCAAGGCGTGAATGTGAATACGATGAAGCTCCTCGGGTTGGCCTTGTCCAACGGCCTCGTCGCCCTGTCTGGTGCTCTCGTTGCCCAGTACAGCGGTTTCGCTGATGTCGGCATGGGTATCGGCACCATTGTTACAGGTCTGGCTGCCGTCATTATCGGAGGTACTCTCATCCGTTCGAATCGCGTAGGTTGGATGACTTCATCAGTGCTTGTGGGTTCGATGATCTATCGCGCGGCAGTCAGCCTGGCGCTTCGGTATGGATACGTCATCGGCTTTGAAGCCTCTGATCTCAAACTCATTACCTCGTTGTTGGTCATCGTCGCTCTAGTCGTTCCCTATCTGAGAGAACGCCGATCGAAGAAGGTACTCGCATGCTCGCACTAGAAAACGTCGCCAAGACCTTCCATACAGGAGCGGACCATGTTCATGCCATTCGTGAATTGAGCTTGTTCTTGCACGACGGCGATTTCCTGACCATTATCGGATCGAATGGAGCGGGAAAAAGCACATTGCTCAACTTAATCGCAGGAACCATTCTGCCGAGCACGGGGCGCATTTCACTGGGCGGATCGGATATCACAACAGTCCCGGCCTACAAGCGAGCACGCTTGGTCGGACGGATCGTTCAAGACCCACTCGCAGGAACGGCGCCTGAGATGACGGTTGCTGAGAACCTAGCTCTTGCGATGAAGAGGCATGGCCGCGGCCTGCGGATGGCATTGCCGCGGAAGCTTCGACGCGACTTCAAGGACCAACTTGCCCGGCTGAGTATCGGCTTGGAATCGCGACTTGACTGCCCCGTCTCACTGTTGTCTGGAGGCGAACGCCAAGCATTGGCTGTGCTGATGGCGACCCTCGTGCCACCGAAGCTGCTGCTGCTTGATGAGCATACGGCGGCACTGGATCCCGCCAACGCAGCTATGATTGTTCAGTTGACAGAATCCTTCGTCGACCGTTCAGGGCTGGCGACACTGATGGTAACGCACAATATGGAACAGGCGATCGCTGTAGGCAATCGATTGATCATGATGCATGCCGGTGAGGTTATACATGAGCTTCATGGCAAGGAAAAACAACAAGCCACCGTTTTGAACCTTGTCGATCTGTTCTCGCAGAGACATGTTGCCGACGATGAATTATTGCTCAAGCGAGTCCCTGAGGCGATCACCGTGCCGGTCTAGGCCCGAACGGCTCGTCCCATGTCTTGGGGCAAAATGAAGGGTGCCCACGAAAAACGCGACGTGCACAAGGCACGCCGCGTGTTGTTTCAGTTAGTGATTGTTCTTAGAAAGCGACAGTCACATCCAGGGCCTGGGGGCCTTTCTGGCCTGTACCAAGCGTAAACTCTACCTTCTGTCCTTCGTTCAAAGACTTGTAGCCTTCTCCACGAATGGACGAGAAATGCACGAAGACATCTTCTCCACCTTCACGCTCAATGAAGCCAAAGCCTTTGTCGTCGTTGAACCATTTTACGGTTCCGGTCAATCGTTCGGACATCCGAACCACTCCTTCATGCTGGAAGCTTTAGTTGAGCAGAGCACTCAAGGACTTCAGATAAAGCTAAACTCCTGGATAGCAACTGCAGTACTACCAACAACGTGCGGAGTATACCCGCCTCTTGGGCAATTATTCAAGTACTACTGTCAGTGTTGCACATCTTTGCGCAGCCAACCAATGTACACTCCTGCTCCGGCCTCGTCGCATACTGCATCGGCTCGCAGTTCTACACTCATACGGTGTATGATCCGTTGGATATTCCATGAAAATCAGACAACCATCCCAAGACATCAAGGACCTCCAGTTCTACAAATTCCGTGCCTATGGCTTCCTGAAAAATCTTCGCTTCTTCGACCCGTTTCTCATCCTCTTCCTTCGGGAAGCAGGGCTCTCATTCTTGGCCATCGGCATGCTTGTTTCGATCCGAGAGCTTTCCACCAATCTCCTCGAGATTCCCACCGGCGTCATGGCTGACGCTTTTGGACGACGAAAGGCGATGTTGTTCGGCTTCTCTGCGTATCTCGTGTCCTTTGTGCTCTTCTACATTGGCTCAAGCTACTGGATGTTTGTGATGGCCATGATTGCATTCGCATTCGGCGAGACCTTCCGTTCTGGAACCCACAAGGCGATGATCCTTGAGCACCTGCGCATCTGTGGATGTGAGGATCGCAACGTGTTCTATTATGGCAAGACTCGGGCAGCATCGCAGTTTGGATCCGCGTTGGCTTCTCTGATTGCAGCCGGACTGGTCCTGTGGACAGGAAGCTTCCGCATTATCTTCCTCGCATCCATCGTTCCCTACGTCCTCAATCTCCTGTTGCTTGCTTCCTATCCGAGCACCTTGGACGGCGAACATGTCGTCGGTGCTGGATTGGGATGGCGGAACGTTGGGAATCAGTTTGCAGCCGCACTCCGCAGACTGGTCGACCTGCTCCGGGATTCGTGCGTCATACGAGGCCTCCTATCAGGCGCAAGCTTCGACGCCTTGTTCAAATCCACCAAAGACTATCTGCAACCGATCGTTCAGGCTCAGGCACTGGTACTTCCCGTCCTTCTCTCGTTACACGGAGAGCAGAGAACAGCCATCCTAATCGGCGTCGTCTATTTCTTCATCTACTTGGCCACTAGTTTTGCCAGCTCTCATGCTGGTGCAATTCAAAGTCGCCTCAAGTCGCTCGCTCTGTGCATCAATCTCAGCCTTGTGCTGGGCATACTCATGCTGATGGCCGGCGGCGCAGCAACCTGGCTTCATTGGGACGGAATGGCCATTGTGGCATTCCTGGGCATGCATATCTTGCAGAACATTCGCCGTCCGATGATTGTCGGATATTTGGCCGATCGTATGGATCACCGTTCAATGGCTTCAGGCTTGTCTGTCGAAGTTCAGGTTCGTACTCTCATCATGGCCGTGATGGCACCTGTTCTTGGATGGCTGGCAGATCTGGTGGGCGTCGGAGCCGGAATACTGCTAGTCGCCTTCGCTGTACTGCTCGTTTCCCCGTTTCTGATCACGCGCGATCGATTGTCACAGAAACGCCCATCAGCTCCTCCCCTCTGATGCTGAGGACACGCGATGCCTCGCAGAACCGTGCGCCGGGCTGAGACACGATTTTCCCTCGTCAGGGAGTGTTGAATGAGCGGATTACATGGCCCCCGAAACACTCGATTCCTTTCGTACAAACTGGCTGAAGATTGGTATCCAGCCAGAAGTCATGTACCGTAGCAGCGGTGATGTGCCGATGGCCAAAAGGCTTTCAGTCATTGATGGAGATCGTTGTGTCGGATGTCAGCTGTGCATGTTTGCCTGTACTCGACGAAGTGGAGTTGGCGGCATCGCAAATTCGCGCATCGGCATACGTTCTGCTGGCGGCATGCGAAAAGGATTCGTTGTCATTGTTTGTCGCGCCTGCCCACACCCGCCGTGCGCTTCGATCTGCCCTACCCATGCGCTAACGCCACGAGATGGCGGCGGAGTCTCTTTTGACGCACAGCTGTGCATTGGATGTGGGCAGTGCAAATCCGCATGTCCATTCGGGGCTGTCTTCTGGAATGAGCAAGAAAAAAGACCGTTGATCTGCGTCTATTGTGGTGTGTGTGCTGGCTTCTGTCCCTATGCTGTACTCGCGCATGAAGAAATCTCGGAGCCCGCTCATGATTAGCCACGACCCGATTGCCAGAATCCTCACGATCGACCTTTTCCAGCGCCGGTTTTCGATTGACGAACGTCCAGAGTTATTTGACGAGGCCATTGGCGGCGCGGGCGTCGCCATCCGTCTGCTGGAAGAGCATTGCCCACCGGGAGCAGATCCGCTGGGCGAAGACAATCCCATCATTTTTGCCGTCGGTCCATTGGTCGGCCACTTTCCGCTCGCGTCGAAGACTGTGGCAATGTTCAAATCACCTCACACAGGGAATCTCGGTGAAAGCCATGCCGGCGGACGCAGTGCCGTTTCCATTCGTATGGCAGGATACGGCGCCATCGTCATCGTCGGTCAAAGCAACAAGCCTGTTTACCTGGTCATCGAAGACGACACCGTACATTTCCGCGATGCGTCGGCCTTGTGGGGGCTTCGCAGCAGCTACACCGTGGGCAGCGTGTTGCGTGAGCGCGAGAAGGGATCTGGCCACCGCTCCATCATGCGTATCGGCCCGGCTGGCGAGAAACAGGTGTCCTATTCGTGTGTGATTACAGAGACCTATCGCCATTTCGGGCGCCTTGGTCTTGGCGCAGTCTTTGGCAGCAAGAACCTCAAGGCGATCGTTGTCTCAGGCAACCGAACGCTCCCTGTGCTAGATCCTAAGCGGTATCGCACGCAATACAATGCACTCTACAGCGCTGCAACCGGGTCACCGCTGATGAAGAAGTATCACGACCTGGGAACCCCTATCAATGTGGGGCCGCTCAATGAACTGGGCGCGTTGCCGACGCGCAATCTGAAGCAATCTCGATTTGAGGGCGCCGATGCCTTGTCTGGCGAGCACTTGGCTGAGCGCTACCTTGGACGCCGACTCGCCTGTGCGCACTGCCCTGTCGCCTGCATCCACATTGCTGCGCTTCGCACACCCCATCCATCGGAGCCCTATTTTTATAAAACCTCGATGCTAGGTTATGACTACGAGCCAATCTTCGCATTGGGCACGATGCTGGGTATCTCAGACGTCGCAGGAATGCTCCGCTTGATGGATGAGGTCGAGATCCAGGGACTGGATGCGATGTCGACCGGTGTCAGCTTGGCTTGGGCAACCGAAGCGCTTGAACAGGGATTGACAACGTTGGCGGATACAAACGGCGTCGCACTGGCATGGGGCGATGCCGATGCCGCCATCGAAGCCGTACGTAGAGTCGTTTCCCAACCCACGGATTTCTATCGTGCTCTGGCTCACGGTGTGTCTCATGCGTCATCAATGTATGGAGGTGAAGACTTCGCCCTTGCCTTCGGTGGCAATGAAATGCCTGGCTATCACACCGGTCCCGCCGGATACTTGGGCTATCTCCTCGGTGCCCGCCACAGCCACCTCGACAATGCCGGATACAGCATCGACCAGAAGAACCTCGCGTCCGGCATTCAACCGACGGCCGAGGAACTGGTCGAACAGCTGGTAGGTGAGGAAAGCTGGCGGCAAGTGCTCTCAAGCCTTGTCGTATGCTTCTTCTCTCGTGGCTTGTACACACCTGAAGCAATCGTTGAGGCACTGGCTACCGTTGGATTTGAGCTTGATGAATCTCGACTTCGTGAGATCGGAGCTGATGTGCTCCGACGCAAGTATCAGTTCAAACGACGTGAGGGATTTGACCTGCTGTCGGAACCGATCCCTCGACGCATTCTGCAAACCGAGTCACCTATAGGAATGATCTCAGAGGAGATGCTGCGGACTGCCCTACGCGCGTTTGATGACGGTTTCCAAGAGTAGGAATGCCTCCTCTGTCTCAAGGTTCGACACCATTCAGGCGCGGATCTAGGTGCTGAATGTGAAACCTCTCTCCCTGAATAGCGCGAGACAGGCGTTGACAACGTCCAGGTCGTAGCGGACGCTCTTGTGGGTATCGATCTCATCCAATGCAGCGTCAATCCCCAAAGCCGCTCGATAAGGACGATGATTGGCCATGGCCTCAATCACATCTGCCACTGCAATAACTCTAGCCTCCCCACAAATGGTTTCCCCTTCGACACCGTGAGGATAGCCTGAGCCATCCATTCGTTCGTGATGTTGAAGCACGGCCTGAGCAATGGGCCACGGGAAGCTGATTCCCTTCAGAATATCATAGCCACCTTCGGCATGCGCTTTGATCAGGCTGAACTCCACATCGCTTAGCCTACCAGGCTTGCTGAGGATCTCCGCCGGCGTGGCAATCTTCCCCACATCGTGGACAAGGCCTGCCATATACACACCTTCGATCGCATCCTCAGACCAGCTCAACTCCCGGGCAATGGCGGACGAAAGCTCGGCTACACGTCGTTGATGCCCAGCTGTGTACGGATCCCGTGCTTCAGTCGTGTCAGCCAGCGCCCGGATGGTGCCTTCCAAACTGGCGCGCAGGATCTTGGCATCGCTGCCTGCCTTTTCATACAGCAGTGCCGTTTGCAGTGCGATGGCAGCCACATTGGCCAGCCCAGCCAGCATGTCGACATCATCCTGTCCATAGGCATCCATCTGACGGCTCTGGACCTGGAGAATGCCCAAGGTTCGGCCTTCCACTTGCATCGGAACAAGAAGCGCTGAGCGCGTAAAGTCCGTCTCTTGATCCGAATCAGGGTTTGCCGGACCCTGTTCCACCGTCCCTTGGTCTGTCACCCGATAGTGTGATGTCGTATTTCGCATCGCTTCCTGCCAGTCTGGAACTACGAGCGGTTCTCCTGTACGAATGACCTGACTCTGTGTGCCACGGCCCTCTTCTTCTAGCGGGATCGGCGGAAAGAGCGATGTGTCGCGCACTTGCCCGCGAGTGACAACGAAGCCCGCGGAGATCATCTCATTCTCAGGATCGTATAGCCCAACAATGAATGCCTCAGCATCCATCAGACTTCGAATGTGCTCATAGATCGTCGAGTAGGTTGCTCGCACATCGAGCGTTTGCCCCAACTCCAGCGTCAGCTGGTTGATTTGGGTTTGCCTGGTCAGCAACCGCTTGATCTGGGATTCTGATCGTTGACGCTTGTACGCCACACCAATACTGGCCGTGAGACCTTCAAAGAATCGGATGAGCTCAGGGGTGAATTGATCCTCTCGATGGTCGTTGAGCTGGAGCAGTCCGATCGCTCTTCCATCAAACTGAACAGGAATCAACGCCACCGACTCATAGCCGAAGGCATGGCACTGATTGCGCGTTGTTGACTGACGATCCTCTTCACTCGTCGACGCCAGAAGCTGGGTCGTGCTATTCGTCCAGAAGCTGCCATTCGCAGTAAAGAACGGAAACGCTGCATCCGTTCTCCCACAGATGACGTTTCCGCACATGCACGCCAATTGCTTCTTCCCGTCTGCAGCCTCTGTTGATCGTCCTATCTCATCCTGGTCTATCAAGCTGCTCTCAGTAAGAACAAACTCGGGAGGGAAGCCACGCTGCGCCGCATAGGGGAAATCTTCGCCTTGTTCAATGCGGATGGCCGCGGCTTCCAGACCCGTGCTTGCCAGAATAGCATCCAGAATGTCTACGATCAGCGCCTGCCACTCGTTGGGTCGATTGAGGATGGAGAGAACCTTTGCAACCAGACCTTGCCCCCTCTCTGCTTCGGCCCGTCCGATCGCATAGCGAATTGACCGGACCAACGAGTCACTCTCAATCATCCCCTTGGTAAGATAATCCTGTGCTCCTGCCTGCACCGCGGCGACAGCTAGTTCGCTGTCGTCGAGACCCGTGAGGACAAGCGCAGGGATTGCGGGTGCCGCCGCATGAAAATGATGGAACGTCTCAAGGCCAGAGCTATCCGGCAGTCCCAGATCGAGAAGCGCAGCGTCCACGGAATTTGCAGCCACATAGTTCAGCGCAGCATCAAGCCGATCGCAAACGTGGACATCGAAGAGCCCGCAAGCTGAATTCGCTAGGTGCTCTTGAATCAGGCGAACATCACCAGGATTGTCCTCGACCAGCAATATGCGCAAGCGCTTCGCAGCCATGTCGCCCTACGCCTCCTCTCTCGTTTGTGCTATCGGTGCTGCCGCTCCAGAAACTCGGCCGCGCGCCTTGGCTCGATACATGTCTTCATCTGCTTCCTTGAGCGCTCTCTCGATGGGATCCCCGCTTGACGGATCCCAGTGGCTTCCGCCGACAGACAGGGTGAGGTGAACCTCAATGTCTTCGGCATCCATTAGCAGCTTCGTATCCGCGATTCGTCTCGCCAGCGCGTCAGTGCCACCGTTGGTCTCTGGCAAGAAGGCGAGAAACTCATCGCCACCGTATCGAATGACATAGTCGACACTGCGCAGTTGTTCGCGCAGGTAGTCGGCAACGCAGCACAGGGCGCGGTCGCCAACGTCATGGCCATAGGTGTCATTAATTCCCTTGAAGCGATCGATATCGATCATTAAGAAACCAATCGGATGTTTGTAGCGATGGGACCGGGCGACTTCTGCTGCCAATGTCTCTTCAAAATAGTGTCGGTTGTAGGCCCTGGTTAATGGATCGTGCTTGGCAAGAAAGCGAGCTTGCTGTTTCAACTCATGGCGTTCGACAGCATGACGCAGCGTTCGCACCAGTAGTGAAGCCGCTAGCTCATTCTTAGGCAGGAAGTCTTCTGCGCCCTCTTGGATCGCCGCGATGGCCAATTGCTCGTCACTCTGCCCGCTGAGAATGACGATCGGAGCATCTCGCACTTCACGGAACACGCTACGAAAGGTTTCAATTCCTTGCGAGTCAGGAAGTCCCAGATCAAGCAAAATAAGCGAGTAGTCTGCTTGATCTACAGCATCCAGGCATGCTCTCAAACAATTGCGATGCTCAAGCCGGTATGCAATCGTATCTGAGCGCTCGCTCAGCGTTTCACTGAGCAATCGTGCGTCGCCTGGATTGTCCTCCACCAACAAGATGTGCATCTCACCGTTCATTGCCTTGCTTCCCTAGATCCCTGTTCCATTAGGGAGCTTCACGATCGTCAGCCAGAACCCTTCAATTGCCTTCACCACCTTAAGGAATTGGTCGAGATCAATCGGCTTGGTGATATAACAATTGGCGTGCAAATCGTAAGTCTTCATAATGTCACTCTCCGCTTCAGAAGCCGTGAGAATGACCACGGGAATTCTCCGCAGGGCCTCATCATGCTTGATCGCAGCCAGCACCTCTCGCCCATCCTTCTTGGGCAGGTTCAGATCAAGGAGAATCACTTGAGGCCGGGGCGATTCTGAGTACTTGCCTTCCTGATGAAGGAACTTCATTGCCTCTTCACCATCTTCGACCCAATGCAACGTATTGGCCACTTTGGCTTCCTTGAGTGCCTCTTTGGCCAATCGGGCGTCGCCCTCATTGTCTTCTACCAATAGAATGTCAATCATGTCACCTGCTTGTCTCATGCGATCTCCCTTTCATCATTGCGCTTGGGCAATGTAAGAATGAATGTGGACCCCAGACCCTCTTCGGACTCGACTCGGATCTGTCCGCCGTGGCGCTCGACAATCCTCTTGCACAACGCAAGGCCGATCCCGGTACCCGGGTAATCCTTGCGGTTATGAAGCCGCTGGAAGATGATGAAGATCCTCCCCTGATGTTCCTCGCGAATGCCGATCCCATTGTCCTTGATGCGAATTTCCACTTCGCGTTCGGTCTCGCTCGCAGTAATGGTCACGCGCGGCGGGTCTTCTCCGTGGAACTTGATCGCATTGCCGACAAGATTCTGAAACACGGACAGCATCTGCGTCGGATCGGCGACAATCGTCGGCAACTCATCGTTGATCACCAATGCGCAGTTTTCTTCGATCGCTGCTGATAAGTTGGCCCGTGCCTGTCCCAAGGTATGGTTCAGATCGACGGGTTCAAACGATCCACCCTTGGTTTGGACGCGCGAGAAGGAGAGCAGATCGTTGATCAGCTTTTGCATTCGACTGGCGCCGTCGACGGCATAGGCAATGAATTCGCGAGCCGTATCGTCCAGTTGATCCTTGTAACGTCGCTCAAGCAATTGCGTGTAGCTGGAAACCATGCGTAGCGGCTCCTGCAAATCGTGCGATGCGACATAGGCGAATTGCTCCAGCTCCTTGTTGGAACGCTCCAGACCTTCCGTGCTGCGCCGCAGCTCGGTTTCAATCTCGCTAAGCTCAGACACATCGGTTCCCATGCCAATGAGATACGGAGAACCTCCCAATTGTTTCAACGTGCCTGTGAACCAGTATGGTGTCGCCTTGCCTGACTTAGACACGAAGTCAGCGCCCACTTCAGTCTCACCAGCTTCAAACACCTTCGCAATGGCCGCACCCACACGTTCCTTGTCTTCGCCCTTGAATAGGTCTAGCGGGCTCATGGCCGCTATCTCCTCGGGCGCATATCCCGTGACGCGCTCGAACTCTTCATTCCAGCGAACAAATCGTCCCTCAGTACTGATCTGATAGAACACGCCAGGCAGACTCTCGATCACCGAGTCGGTAATGGCCTTGTTCCGCTCCAAAGAAACATTGGCGATCTCTAGGTCCGCTGTGCGTTGTTGGACGCGCTTTTCAAGCTCCTCGTTGAGAATTGCCAGCTCTTGCCGAGCGGCAAATGCTTCATCGACTTTCCCGCTGAGCGCGGTCACCATGCCATTGAATGCCTTGCCCAGAATGCCAAACTCATCATCAGCAGACTCATCCGCCCGCGTTTCTATGTCTCCGGCTTCAATAGCCTGCGCAGCTGTGACGAGGTTGGTTATGCGAAGCGTCATCGGGGCCACCATAACCCATGCCAAAATGGCCGCAG
This sequence comes from Candidatus Bipolaricaulota bacterium, assembly GCA_018817505.1. Classification (GTDB taxonomy): domain Bacteria; phylum Bipolaricaulota; class Bipolaricaulia; order UBA7950; family UBA9294; genus SPBW01. Next base: position 16,394 of record JAHITR010000160.1, read on the forward strand.
CGGCCAGTGCAGCGATGACAGAGCCAATTCCTATCCTCAATACCCGGAATGCGCTGTACAAAACCTGTGCCGGTGGTGCCCCAGAGACAATGGTGAATTCTCTCTCGCCAAATGTGGCTTTGGCAAGCGCCATGACCTGGCGCTCGCCGTTCAACCCGCCATGTATCCCGGATGCATTCGGAACGCTAAATGTGGTCCCGCGAAACACCACAGACGGATTGGGATGAGCAACTACTCGCGAAAATCGATCCACGATGAAGGTTGTCACTTGCGAATCAGCAGTCTCATAGGCGACGTGATCCCAGATCGGCTGCAGACGGACCGCGGCAACCAACACGGCAGCGACGTCGCCTGAACGCCGATCGATGAGTGGAATGGCAATATCCATCATCGACTCAGCGTTAATGTCCCGATAGTAGATCGGGCTGTAGTGCGTTGTGCCCGAGCCAACGGGCAGTAGAAAAACATCGGACCCGGAACGATCCTGCAAATCCGCCTCTGTGATGACATCTCGACGCGATACGCGTGCCGTCTCCATGCCATCGGCATCCAGCATGCTGATCTCGGCAAACGCGTCCTTGTATGTCAGCAGCTTGGAGAGCATCGTCTTCTGCTCATCTGGGGGCAGTTTCTCCACGCCAGAGATTCGAGCCGCTACACGAAGGTCGCTTTC
>JAHITR010000161.1 GCA_018817505.1 Candidatus Bipolaricaulota bacterium
CTCCGCCGATTGTGTGGTTTGCCTATTACTCAGGGTAGATCCATCCAAGAACGAACGTATGCTGGCATCCAGCGCAGTGCGGGATCGTCCCATGGGGCAGCTGCGTAACGTGCCCTGCTCTGCTTCTGCCAAAAGAAGAAGCCGTGGCTCCGTTGTACGCTTTCCCGATTCCGCCTTGGAGGTCGTTCCAGCCAGTGATTTGATCGTCAGGAGCCGACGCTAGTCGCTTGTGACACGTTGGGCATCGCCCAAATCGAACCAGGAGCTTTCTCAAGTCTTTTCAAGTGGCGCAATGTCCTTGTTCATCGCTCATGACTATCACCTTCCTGGTGAAAGTATGTCAATAACATATGAGCATGGAGAAATCAAGTGTGTGCAGAAAATCATCGCAACGATTGTGATTAGGACGCCCAGGTTGAATGAGAGAGTAGGTCTGAATTCACAACCCGCAGTGAGTGATTGAGGGCACGGATTGCGCTTGGAAGCTCCGAAGCTCGTCCAGGCAGGTCCACAGAGAAATGATGACATCTGTCAGTCTTTCGCACTCCCCTTGTCTGCACCCCGCCTCATCCCCGCGATTCGGGACTTAACTTCGTTCAGGACTTGCGCTCTTGCAGACAAGCCCTTCCCTGGCTGGCTGCCGACATGATTGGGCTGTCAAGCAGCGAGTGCAGGAGTCATTGTGCTATTCAGATCAGAGATCATCACCAATATGGAATACTTGTGCGTACGAACATGAAGGAACCCTCTGACAGGATGATCCCATACTTTGGTACTGGCTCAGCGTGAAATGGTGCTGTCTTCGAAAGCACCGGTCGTTTTACGGGCGACTGTTCCAGCAGGCGCGTGAAGGACGGTATTTCAACATGTTATTCTCTTGTCATACGCAACCGAACTGTCATCACTGCACGGAGGGTGGAGCGATGTAGAGGACATCAAAAGCGGCGGTGCGAAGAACGCCGATAATAGACTAGAGAAGGTGAAAAAGAAGGTTTGACAGAAAAAACACAGGGGTGTAGCATATAAAACCATTAAAGGAGGTTGCAATGCGTAAATGGATCATTGCGTGTCTTGTTGTTTTTGTAGCCGTTACAACGATCTCAGGATCGTTACCGGCCAGGCCGTATTGCGTGATGTGCTACACAACGGTCCCCTATGGCTGCACCTATGATTTCGAGAGCTTCATGTCCGACTGGCTCTGTGGGCTATGTTCCTGGGGGGAGGATTTGCACTGCTACGAGCTGTGCGATTCCTACTCCTGCCTTGGAGGCAGTTCCATAAAGTATTTCCAGCTGAATCTCAGTCACTGCGGATATGGCCCGAACTGCTAGCGAATGAATAGAGATCCTCGAAAAATCGCCGCGCTTGCCCTGTTGAGCGCGGTTCTTCTTGCTGCCGGAATCTACATCATTAAGTATCTGCCGCAAACCAAGCCGACCCTGCTCGAGCAGATCCAGGGATCCGATTCCATTGGATGTTCTGATTGCGGCACCCAAGAAGTGGGGGTTCTAGGCAGAGAACGGATTGGACCTGAGGAATTCCGTGAAATGAAGCTCGGCGAGATGAGAAATGCTGCTATGCAAGGTGTTCTGGTTGGTGAGTCGTTGGTAGCGTCTTTCCCTGAGCTCAACTGGCAGACCCAGCCTCTTTGGTACGTGCTGTTCATCGAGGCAACTGATGCACTGCATTCTCCAGCCACGGTGTTCACGTTCTGCGTACTACGTGACTGGATGCAAGAGCTTGACAACCAGTTTCATCTCTTGCTCATACTCAGTGATGAGGCGAGTGGCGAGATGGTTGTTGAATTGCGTGCATTCTTCCAAGATTCCGCAACCGTATTGCTGGATGCAGACGATTATTTGCGAATCCAATTGCAGATTGAGCCGGGTGCCCCTCGGCTTGCGTATCTGGTCGATGCAAGCGGCATCGTGACTAGCCGGTTGCCGCCGCTGCGGCCGGAAACTGCTTCCACACTCCGCGCGCACGTTGAGCTACACGTGACGGCTGATCACGCACCTGGCACAATGGATCGTTTTGCGGCGACTCACATCAGTCAGATCGAGGGGACGGTGTGGGAGTACGCCAGCCTTCCGCACCTGGCGAATCACTCATTCCCGCTCCAATCCGTTTCGCGGGCTTTGCCGACGCTCATCTACCTCTTTGCTGTCGATTGCGCTCCATGCGAGATCACCGGAGCTACAGCCTTCTCACTGGCCGAGGCGTTCGACGGGCAGCTGAATCTCGTAGGCCTCTCGTTTGCGCTGTCCCCCATTGGCATCGAGAGCGCACGCGACTACGGAAGGACTTACACTCATGCCCGGACTCCACAGCAACTGGATTGGATCGAGCGCCTGCCGGAAGCGGGCGCAGATGTATCGCGGTTTCTGGATGGAATTAAGACCAAGTCGGCAAACTATGTCAATGAAGCTCCCATTTTGTTCCCCGTATTCATGGATTGGGATCGGCGAGTCTCGGGCGCGATTGGCTTGGGTATCTCTCCGCTGCCACTCTGGGCATTGTATGATAAGGACGGCAATTTCATCGAGATGTTTCCTGCAGCCACACAGACCACGCTGGATGAAGGGGTGTACGTTGAGACTGCTTTTCCGCCCTTTGACTATCTGTATTCCTACCTGGCTACGTACCTAGATAGACTTCCACAGTAGGTGACGCATGTGGCAGAAAGCACTGATCAATCGATTGTCTCGGCGGATCATGATGCTGGTCGGGTTTGCCTGTGTCGCCTTCGGGTTGACGCTTGCCATTGCAGCTCGAAACGGTGTCGAGCATGCGCTTGACACTCTCATTGAACCCATAGGCCGCAATCTGTATCGAATCCCATCCTGGAGAGAAGATGGATCTCGTCCCGATGAATACAGAGAAGGCTTCGGTGCCGAGCTGTTCCAGCAATTGGAGCGCAGTCCCGGAATCGACTCGCTCTGCGGGCAGACGATCATCGGAGGAACAGCCTTCTTCGTGGGCAGTCGTAGCAGCGGAAATTATAGCGACTATCAGGGCTATTTCGTTGGCGTGAGCGCCCACTACTTCGCTCTACACGATCTGTCCCTTGCATTAGGCCGTTATCCCAAGGTCGGCGAGGGCGCAGTGGCCGTCGTCAAGCAAGAACTGGTGGAGAGCTTGTTCGATAAAGAGGATCCAATCGGTAGGACAATTTGCATCGCGACAGATCGCATTGTTGAGATCACCATTGTAGGTGTGCTGGCACCGATCTCAGAGGGCTTGTATGCGATGTCGTACACGGATTGTGATGTGTTCGTTCCCGCTGACTTTGTTCCAGAGATGGTGCCGCCGAACCCTTATGGTATGAGCCTCAGCACCGGGCTGAAAGTTATGTGGGCAAGAGTCGATCCGACGGATCCTGGTACCGGGCTTCGCTCGATCCTGGATGTCGTGGGTGATGATGTCGATGTGGACGATATCCGCGCGTGGTTGGGATTCGCGTTCACTCAGAAGCGCCATATCGTCCTCTTGTACACGGTCTCCGCGCTGGCACTTCTGTTTGTGGCAACAATCAATGCGGGGGCCATGGGACTGACTGCTATCGCCCAAGCGACCCACGGTATAGGCATCCGCCGCGCCATTGGCGCGCGCCGCTTCAATTCCGCAGTGCGCGTATTCCTCGATGCGACATCTTGGGCTGCTGCAGGCACCGTCATCGGCGGAGTTGTGGCGGTTGGGTTTGTTCCACGGCTCGAGCGGCTGCTGAATTTCCCAATTCTCTTCAACGGATGGAATCTCCTGGGTTTCATTGCTCTCCTGTTATTCGCGGCAATCGCAGCTGCCGTTCCCGCCGTACGCGCGGTTCGCATCCCTCCGCTGCGGGCCATCCGCCTGACTCCGTTACGGCATGAAACCCACCCTCTTAGGGGCGTTGGATGGCTACTCACGCTTTCCTGCATCGTTGGAATCTCGGCGGTCGTCTCGGTCATCGCATTGTCGGACATTCTGATTGCGCGAATCGACGAGCTGTTCGCAGGCGTCGATCGCAACACGCTCGTGGTCGCAGGGGGCAATGCGATTCGCGCGGGCGTTTCCTTACCGGATTCCGAGCTTGAATTCGCGGACTTAGAGGCGTTAAGTGAGATTGACGGTATTCAAGGAATCCTTGGGGAATCCCTCGTCCGTATGCACGGCGTGCTCTATAACGACGAAGCGATGCTCGGCAGCCTATATCGCGTGCACCAATTTGGCGATGCACATTGGCCGGGCAGCTTGCTAGCCGGAAAGCTGCCGACGGACCAAGAACTGGCTTCGGGCACCCGCGTCGCCGTGATCGGGCAAACCGTGGCCGAGAGACACTTTCCTGACACCAATCCGGTGGGCGAAGTCGTTGACATCAGCGGCTCTTTGTTCACTATCATCGGTGTATTCAACTTTCCCAAGAGCAATCTAGAGCGGACGGCGGGGGCATGGAAGATCATGATCCCGGCAAGCACAGTGGATGATCTAAATGGAATGACTCTTGGCTGGATTCGATTGAATCCGACGGTCAATGTAGAGGAGACCGTTCTCCGCATCCGTGACACCCTTGTTGCCCGTCATCCCAATGAAGCACCTCCGCAGGTCGAGGGTCCGGCGGAGGAGATGGGACTTCAAATCGCAGCTGTGAATGGCATCACCTACGGTCTCCGCCGGATGAGCTTGCTGACGCTGCTGGTTAGTGCGTTCGGGCTTGGGAGCCTTTTTTGGTCGCAAGCCGTGCGTCGTCGGCGCCAAATCGGCATTCATCGTACCTTGGGAGCCTCCAGGCGTCTCGTGTTCTGGCACGTGTTCCGGAGATCGCTGGCAACAACATCCATCGCTGGAGCTGTTGCCTTTGCCTTCGGCCTGTTGGGGGTTTCGATCATGACGAAGTGGTTCTACGCCGAAATGTCATTCCGCCTCACTTGGCTTGTCTGGGGTTTTGGTTCGATCCTCGCTGCCGCGAGCCTGGGCGGTGGAATCCCTGCTCTGTGGGCGGCCAAACGTTCACCGGCTGAAACGATACGACATGGGAGGCTTTAGATGATCCAACTGCAAGACGTGTCACGCACGTTCTTTCGCGGATCCACGGAGATTCATGCCTTGAGAGGAGCTAGTCTTCATGTTCGAGCCCGCGAAGTCATCGCCATCCAAGGACCTTCAGGATCGGGGAAGACAACGCTGCTCTGCATGGTGGGAACCTTGGATCGTCCCACGTCCGGCACGATCATTATTGATGGCATCAATGTCTGGAATGTTTCCGATCAGAAGCGATCGTACTTGCGAGCTAGGACGATTGGGTTTGTATTTCAGAGCTACAACCTGATTCCCGAACTCCCCGCGTGGAAGAACGTTGCTTTGCCTCTTCGCTACGGTGGCATCGCTTTGGGGGCCCGCAAGAGGCGAGCCATTGACGCACTAGCAGCGGTTGGGCTGGAAGATCGTGTCCATCATCTTCCATCTCAGCTCTCAGGAGGTGAGGAACAACGCGTTGCCATCGCTCGCTCCATGGTCATCCATCCGCACCTGCTTCTCGCCGATGAACCCACAGGGAATCTGGATTCGCAAACCGGAAGCCAAATCATAGAGCAGATTCTCACATTGAGTGAGAGCGGGCGCACCACGATTCTGGTCGTCACACACGATCCCAAAGTGGCCAATCGATGTGCTCGTAGACTCCAGATGTTGGACGGACAGCTCCATGAGTATCCAACGGCGTTGGGCTCAAGTGAGCGATGATTAGAAGCAAACATCCAAACTGGGCCATGATGATGAAATCAACAGCTCTTGCCAAGCCGACGCTGTGATCCGACACAAATGAGTCTTGCCAGAGGAGTTCGGATGAGACCACGGCCGTAGGGAGATTAGATAGAGGATCGATTCTCAGGAAGTCAAAAGCTCGTCCAGGCAGGCCCATAGATGGCCCCAGCAATCGCTGGGGCTTCTCATTTTCTATCCGGTCGCACGCATCTTCAAGCTTCGGATCTGGGCAGCATGCCCGGCGGCATGCTCAATCAGGTGAAAAACAACCCATGCGGGCGTCACTTCGTAGGGCGTGTCCTTCGGGCTACGCAGTCGATGCCAGTCATCAAGCGACATATCTCTCAGGGAGTCCAGAAAGATGCGGCGGCTATCGCCTAGACGTTGAAGATGCTCCTCAAGGGGAACGGACATCACCGGCATTAGGCGGCCCTCTGTCGCCATGACGCGGGGAAAGGCGGCTTTGACCGCGGCGGGGAAATCCTGTTCGAGGATATCCATGAACAGCCACGGCATTTCCACCAATGCCATGTGATAAAGCAGACATCCGATGGTGTTCTCACTCCCCTCCGAGCCTGCCCAATCAAGCGTTTGCTGATCCAGACCCTGTACGGAGACTAGTGTGTGACGGCGAACCTCCTCCATAGCCCACACCCATCGTCCAATCTCTGGCGCATGGCCTGGCAGTGTCCCAGTTGAAGTGTGTCCATCGCAATTTCCTCCTCAACTATTCTGCCGATCTCTGCCGCATCGTGCAGAAGGTGCTATTCAAACAAGCTTTGGATTCGAAGAATGGCAATGCGTGAACTTGGGTCGTTGAAGCTTGTTCAGGCAGGCCCCAGAAAAGGAAGATGGTCTCCGTCGACCCCGTGCGTTTCATGCTTCCGGCAAGCTGGCGCACTACTTGACTGGGTAAATCCAGCCGCGAGTGAATGTGCACTGGCATCCGGGGCAGTGTGGTATCTTCCTGTGGCGGAATTGCGTGACATGCCCTACTCTGCTCCTGCCGTAGGAACTGGCCATGAAGCTATTGCTGAGCGTTCCCAAGTCTCTTCGAGAGTTGTCCCAATTGCCGATCTGATCTTGAGGAACAGACATAATCCTCTTGCGGCACAGCGGGCATCGGCGCAGTTTGATAAGAAGCTTCTCAAGACGGCTTAATGGACGAATGGGCTTTGCATCATCGGACATCGCCATCTCCTTTCCGGACGAATTACAGGGATTGTCGACTGCTCTAGCGCGCTGCAGCAGCTAGTTGCTGCCCGGGTAAATCCATCCCTGAACAAACGTGTTCTCACACTTGGCACAAGTGACTGACGGCGCTGGGGGTCAATCACTTGGAGGCTGCTGTTGCAGCTATCTATTTCCCCCTGGCGGGTCGTTGCGAGATGTCCGTAGCAGATGGGGCGTCGCCCCAGCTGAAGCAACGCTTGTTCAAATCCTCTTAATCGTCGCACGACCCGATTCTTGTGCATGATATGTATTCTAACATAAGTGTACTCGCTGAGGGAAGAACTCCTATAGAGCCAGATGTCGCTGAGATTGATATGACACAGCACCATTCAAGTCTTGGGAGCATGTCAAGCTGCAAGCATCGCGATGTCTCACGGATTGGGTCGTTGCCCTACCCGCTAGTCGGTCTTCTGCTTGTGCGGCCTCATTCGATTCCCTATCCTTGAGATCATACTCCGGGTTCAGAAAGGATTAAGACATGGCGGAAGACATCCAACAAGACGAAGTGCTGGTTCGAGCCATTGATAAGGGGCTTGGAAATCGCATTCACATCCGCATCTCCCGATTCAAGGATCGCGATTACCTCGATATTCGTAACTACTATGAAGACGATGCAGGTGAATGGAAGCCCACGCGCAAGGGGATTTCCGTTCCAGTCGAATTCTACGATGATGTTATGGAATCGCTGGTTGCCGCCAAGGCCGTGATTGACCAACGAGCGAAAGATGCCCCCGCGAAGGAACCGGCGGCAAGCGAGTAGCTGTTCTGAGTAGCCGGCCACTTGATGGCGGCTCAGACGAGCAAGAACCGCTCGCACGTCTTGGGTTGCAAGCCCTTGATGGCGGTTCAGGCAAGCACGACCCGTTCTGACGTCTTTGTTTGGGAGCGGATAAAACCTGTCGTGATTGCGAATGCGGGACGATCACAACGGGTTGTCCTTGGCTTGCCACCCACTTGATGGCGGTTCAGGCAAGCACGACCCGTTCTGACGTCTATGTTTGGGAGCGGATAACCCGTCGTGATTGCGAATACAAAGCGATCACAACGGGTTGTCCTTGGCTTGCCACCCACTTGATGGCGGTTTCGTTCTACGCCATAATTGCTGGCGAAGTTTGGTCCCATCGTCTAGAGGCCAAGGATAGCGGGTTCTCATCCCGTCGACGGGGGTTCGAATCCCCCTGGGACCACCACTCGCAGCACAGACTCTGTGCTGCGATGTTTTTTTGTCTTGAGCGACAACTACGTGACAGGGTCGCCATGCGCTACCATGCGAACAGATGGCCCAGCAAAGGAGTCGTGTGAACGGTACGACTGCGCTTCGAATTGAGAATGTGACCAAGTCATTCGATCAGAGATCGACTCGTATTCCCGTGCTGAATTCCGTCTCATTTGAGCTGCAAGCAGGCACATGGACGACTGTTCTTGGTCCTTCAGGGTGCGGCAAGACGACGCTTCTCAAGATCATTGCTGGGCTGGAGACGCCCGACTCAGGACGTGTGCTTGTGGACGGAAGTGCTGCGTCTCAGCTTGGAGCAACGGCCTACCTGCCACAACACGATACGCTGTTGCCGTGGCGTACGGCCCTTGGCAATGCCATCCTTGCCTCAGAGATAGACGGCAGGTCCAAGGACGAAGCCAAGCGAGAAGCGATGGCCCTGTTCGATCACTTTGGCTTGTCTGGATTTGAGTCGATGGTTCCCAGTCAGCTTTCTGGAGGCATGCGCCAGCGCCTGGCACTCATTCGCACGTTCCTGACCCAGCGAAGCATTCTGTTGCTGGATGAGCCTCTTGGAGCCCTTGATCCGCTTACGCGGGCCACGCTACAGAAATGGTTGCTTGGTGTGTGGGATGAATTGAAGAAGACTGTGCTCTTGGTCACGCACGACGCAGAAGAGGCATTGCTGCTATCAGATCGAATTCTTGTTCTGACGGAGCGCCCTGCTCAACTCCAATTGGATCAAGGGGTGCAGCTAGAGCGGCCTCGCGATCGAGGATCCCGTGCTCTGGTCGATCAGAAGTCGCAATTGCTGGAGCTGCTGCTCAAAGAGGGAGCCATCACATGAAGGATCGATGGGCTCGCATTCTGGCTCCTGTTCTTCTGCTACTCTTCCTGGTTGGCACGTGGGAGGTTTTGGTTCGCTGGTTCCACGTTCAACCGTTCATTTTGCCTGCTCCCAGTCAGATCCTTATTGCCTTCGGTGACAACTTTGCGCTGCTGTCTTGGCATGGCGCAATCACCTTATCTGAGATCCTGTTGGGGTTGCTGTTGGGTGGGTTGGGCGGCTTCCTATTGGCGATTGCCGTCTTCTACTCTCCGCTTCTAGACAAGGCACTCTATCCACTGATTATCGGATCCCAGATGATTCCCGTATTCGCCATTGCCCCCATTCTCATCGTCTGGATGGGCTACGGGCTGTGGCCAAAGGTGACAGTGGCCGCTCTCATCAGTTTCTTTCCTCTGGTGGTGAATGTCTCGGATGGTTTGCGAGAACCTTCTGAGCCGGCAGTGGATTTGTTCAGATCTATGGGAGCGACACGCAGTCAGATCTTCTGGAAGCTGCGCTTGCCAGCCAGCATGCCGACCCTGTTCTCAGGGCTTAAGGTTTCGGCCACGTTGGCTGTGGTGGGGGCAACGATCGGAGAGTGGGTGGGTTCACGACGCGGACTGGGTTATCTGATGCTGCAGTCCAATGCCCGATTGCGCATGAATCTGGTCTTTGCCGCGATCCTGATGCTATCCATTCTTGGCTTGCTCCTGTTTGGGGTGCTTCGGATAATTGAGCGACGGGTGGTTCACTGGCGGGCAGCGAAAGCAGATGCGGGGGAGGTATGAGGTGAAATCGACTTGTTGGATGGCGGGGGCGCTTCTCTCAGTTGTGCTCGTGCTTGGAGTGACGGCTGCCCCGATTCGCGTGAGTTTGGATTATTTCGCCAATCCCAACCATATCCCGCTGTATGTGGCTATGGATCAGGGCTTCTTCGATGAGGAAGGCGTTGAAGTCGACATTTTCGTTCCTGCGAGTCCGTCTGACCCTGTCAAGCTGGCGGCTGCTCAGGCTGTGGAGATTGCGCTGACGCCGCAGATCAACTATCTCATCGCTCGATCCGAGGATCTGCCGCTGATTGCTATTGGCGCGCTGATTGGTCGACCCCTGGGAGGATTGCTGGCGCTACGTGACCAAGGAATTGGCACGCTGGAGGATCTCGCAGGAAAACGCATTGGCTATGCGTTGGCACCGTTGGAGCCGATTCTGTGGCAGACCGTGTTCGCCTGCGCAGGCGTCGATCCCACGGGGCTCGACTTGGTCAATGTGGGCTTCAACACGATGACTGCGCTGTTGACGGGGAATGTCGAAGCCATCGGGGCGTTTCGCAATTACGAGGTCCTTCAGCTTGAAGAACTTGGTTATGAACCCGTGTTCTTCCCGCAAGAGAACTACTGCGTACCCATGACGTATGAGATCCTACTCGTTGCCCATCCCGATTTCGTCTCACAGCGTACGGCAGAAGCGACTGGCTTCATCGGTGCATTGGCAAAGGCCATTGATTGGACGATTGCCTATCCCGACGAGGCGCTGGCCCTGTTCTTCAACCGGTTCCCCGAGTTGGAAGACAATCTCAACATACGTTCGTTTGAGACGACGTTGCCTCTGTATGCGGTTGGAGCAAGGCACGCAGATGAAGCGATTTGGGACGCCATGCAGTCCTATCTGTTGACGAATGGTCTGATGAGCCAAAGCTTTCCCACAGACGCGTTGTACACGGACTCGCTGCTGCCCAGCGAGTCAAAGGAGTAACAGCCTGTTCTGAGAGGGAGGGGGTCAAAGGTTTACATTATCGGGGGCGGGGACACAGATTGACTTTTGCATAGCAAAGGAGATGAACGGATATGCTGCATATGGCGATTCGACAATTGGAGATCATTACCGGGTGTATGTTCTCCGGGAAGACGGACGAGCTCATTCGCCGATTGGAGCGCGTGCGCATTGCCGGGCGCAGCATTCTCCTATTCAAGCCGACGATTGACAACCGCTACGCTGAAACTTCGATCGTGACCCACTACGGACGCGAGTTTGCTGCACATCAGCTGCCACCTGGAGAAGAGAGCCTAGACTCGCTTATTCATATCGTAGGGCAGGACGCGCTGGCTGCTGCCGATGTCATTGCCTTTGACGAAGGGAATTTCTTCTCTCATCGGCTCACGGAGTTGTGTCAGGTGCTTGTAGGCATGGGCAAACGAGTGATTGTGGCCGGGCTTGATCTGACGTATGCCGAAGAACCATTCGGCCCCATGGGGTCTTTGATGAGTCTGGCCGATCGTGTAGACAAGCTACAGGCGGTTTGTGTGAAATGTGGCGGCGTGGCGACGCGCTCTCAGCGTCTGATTGACGGACAGCCTGCGCCGACGGACGGTCCAGTGATTCAAGTGGGCGGGATCGGAAGCTACGAAGCCCGCTGCAGAAATTGCTATGTACGCTGACAACTCGCCACGGGCGAGTTGTTTGGAGAATTGGCGTAGCCAATTCTCTGGCGTCGATATACAGGCATGAGTTAGTCCGACAACTCGCCACGGGCGAGTTGTTTGGCGAATTGGCGTAGCCAATTCTCTGGGGTCGATATACAGGCATGAGTTAGTCCGACAACTCGCCACGGGCGAGTTGTTTGGAGAATTGGCGTAGCCAATTCTCTGGGGTCGATATACAGGCATGAGTTAGTCCGGCAACTCGCCACGGGCGAGTTGTTTGAAGAATTGGCGTCGCCCATTCTTTAGGGTCGATGTGCAGGCATGAGCTAGTACGAGAACTCGCTACGGGCGAGACGGCTAGGATAGCTCAAGCGATTTGATCCAGAGTCGTGACTC
>JAHITR010000162.1 GCA_018817505.1 Candidatus Bipolaricaulota bacterium
AGCGTGCTGGATCTTGACGACATGGCAAGCGGGCCTCTTGAACTGGTGTCGCAGTTCGAGGCCGCCTTCAATTACTTGGGCAAGCTCGACGGCCGATTGTTTTTCTGGACAGACTTTGACGCGCCATTGGGACGAATTGTGGCGATTGATCTGACGTCTCCCAGTCGTGATCAGTGGCAAGAGGTTGTTGCGCAGTCAAAGGGTGCGATCACGTGGGCCGACTACATTGGTGAGCGCTTTGTGGTGAGTGCACTTGTCGATGCGCAATCCCGTGTTCTTGTCTATGACATGGATGGAGCCGTCACCCATGAGATCACGCTTCCTGGGCAAGGCACGGTGCCGTTGGTCCAGGGACCCTCTGAAGGATCGGATGTTTATCTTTGGTACTCCGATGTGGCTTGCCCGGCGATGATCCTCAAACACGATCTGGCCACTCAACTGACCATCCCGATGCGAAAACAGCCGCTTCCGTTTGATCCCTCCCTCTACATCACTGAACGTCATGTCTATGAGAGCGCGGATGGAACGAAGGTTCCCCTCTTCCTATCTCGCAAGAAGTCGACAGTCCTTGGGCCAGATACTCCGACATGTCTGTATGGCTATGGCGGATTCAACATTCCGATGTCTCCAGATTTTCGCCTCGATCACTTCACGTGGATGGACATGGGTGGGCAGCTGGCTGTTGCCTGTATCCGTGGAGGCGGCGAATACGGCCAGGAATGGCACCAAGCAGGCGCGTGCGAAAATCGACCCAATGTTTTCGAAGATTTCATTGCCGCTGCGCAGTGGCTGATCGACACGAAGCGAACATCGACGCCCAAGCTAGTCATTCATGGCCGCAGCAACGGCGGATTGCTTGTCGGCGCCTGCATGACCAAGCGGCCCGAACTGTTCGGCGCCTGTCTTCCCGCAGTGGGTGTCCTCGACATGCTGCGCTTTCACAAATTCACGGTGGGTGCGTTCTGGGTTTCCGATTACGGCTCCCCTGATGATGCTGACATGTTCCCCATCCTGATGAGTTATTCGCCGCTACACAACGTGCGAGAAGGCGTCGTCTATCCGCCGACATTGGTGACCACGGCCGATCATGACGATCGCGTGTTCCCCGCCCACAGCTTCAAGTTTGCGGCTGCGTTGCAGCATGCACAGTCTGGCACAAATCCAATCCTACTGAGGATTGAGTCTCGTGCCGGTCATGGCATGGGCAAACCCAAGGGCAAGCTGCTCGATGAAATCGCGGACAACTGGATTTTCGCTTTCGCAGCTCTGGGAGTTGCCCCTGCACTGAAATAGGTACCAGGACTGAATCGGCATCTCGGAGCATGCCGCCATTCAAAGCATCCCCCGTGACTCGCGTCGTCACGGGGGATGTGCATTTGATCCCGAACTTTAGTCAGAGGGAGTAGCGTCGATTGCCTCTTGTACGCGCTGCTCCAGAATCTCCAACGGCATGCTGCCGTTTTCAATCACCAGGGAATGGAAATCGGCAAGGACAAAGTCATCGCCCTGCGCCTGCTGCAGCCGATCACGCAGTTCGAGGATTTTGAGGAATCCTGTCATATAGGTCGTCGATTGGCCGGGCCACACGATGTAGCGTTGAACCTGATATCTCGCATAAGAGAGTGTCTTGCCCGTGTTGGCGACGAAATAGTCGACGGCCTCATTGTACGTCCAACCCATGGCATGGATGCCCGTATCGACGACGAGGCGGACTGCACGCATCATTTCATCGGATAGGCGGCCGAGATCGCCGTATACGTCGTCGTCATACCAGCCCAATTCCCAGGCCAAACGTTCGGCATACAGAGCCCAGCCTTCAGTGAATCCCAAGAAGACCTCAATGCTTCGAAGAAGAGGCAAGGGGAGTTCAGAAGCCAGTCCGATCTGAAGGTGATGGCCGGGAATGGTCTCATGATACGTGAGTGTCGGCATCGAGTAATAGGGTTGAGATCCGCTGGCCGGTGCAGCGAATTCGGCGGGTCTTGCTCCGCTTGAGGCGCGGTAATAGCCGCCCGTTGCGTCAGGAACAACCACGACCGTGGCCCTTGGAACACGATTGAAGACAGCGGCGACGTCGATTTTCGCTTGCTCTAGGATTTGCTCATAGGCATCCACGATGGCTGATCCGGAATAGGACCCGCCGTCGCGAGAAACCTGGGCATAGATCTGGCTGATTGTCAGCTCTTCACTGTATCCAGCTTGAACGGCAGTTTCGTGGATCTGTTTCTGTAATCGAGCCACTTGCTCCAATCCTAGCTGATGAATTTCAACCGCTGTGAGATCGGTCTGAGTTTGATGACGAAGCGCGTAGTCGTAATACGCAAGCCCGTTGGGTTGTTCTCCGTATCCAATCGATTGCGGCGCGATCTGCCGTAGCTCGTTCAGCTTGTCATACAGACGGCGATAGGCCGGGATGATCTGCTCTGAAACGATAGCAAGCGCATCGGCCAGAAGATCGGTTCTTTCAGACGCCGAAAGGCCTGGGATCGATTGCGTCCCAATAGACAATGTCGTATAGAAGGGATGAGTCCTTGCTGAAGAATAAACCAACCCCCCAAGGCCAGAAACGGCTTGCGCAAGGATGAGATCGGGCGCGACGACGCCCCGCTCCGCTCGAGCCGCCAATTCCTCGATGAGTTGATCAAACTGGGTTTCGACTTGGCTCAATCGCGACATGTAGTCTTCAACGTCTCGTTCACTGGACAGGGGATGTACGACCGTCAGCAAATCGTAGGTCGCCCAGTCCTTGCTCGTGATGTAGTAGTGGGTGACAAGATAGTCCAGATCCGCGAACTCATGTCCACGAACGAGATCGTCCCAATACCAGGCACAAACATCATAGGTCAGCTGCTGTGTTGGTGTGAGCGAGGCTCGAGCGTAGGTCTTGAGCTGTTCGTTGATGAGCGACTCGATCGCGCGCGTTTCTTCGAGGTATGCCTCGGAATAGTCGTTGAGGCGATCATTCCTCACACCCAACGACCCGGCCATGCCGTAGTGGGTCAGGATCTCAGGAAAGCGGAGCAGGTATTGACGATAGGAAGTATCGATGAACCGATCGAAGCTCAGTCCGTCGAGTGCAGCCGTGACCTCGATGAGAGAGGGAGGTGACCACGAGGGAGCATACGAGCTATCGGCCGATTGTGCGAACGCAAAGCCAACTACCGCCAATCCAGCAACTGCAATGAGCCCAATCCAAAACGCGTTTCGCATAGAGATCGCTTCCTTGCATCCGGGATGATCTCAGAATAATGCCGGGCTGTGAATAGGTTGTGAAGATGCAGACTTGCTATTTATTGGAAGCCTCATCCACAGAAGACACATTAACGGACACGTACGCGAAAAGCGGACGGTTGGATGCCGACCGATGAATGGAAGCGAGATCATTCCAAGCGGAAGATTTGCTTGGCCTTGTCCACTTGATCGACGGTGAAGATGAGCTTGCTCTTCTCGACACCTGCATAGATTGAGAGCACATTGACGTGGTCTTCTTTCAGACGGCCCAGCAAGGTCGAGAGCTCACCAGGGTGATGTGGCAGATCCATTTCCAGCGCTTCACGCTCCTCAAAATCGACGTTGAGATCCTTCAGGATTTTGCGAGCAGAGCCGTCGTTGTCTGTGACCATGCTGATGACACCCTCGTCGAGGACGGTCAGTCCTGCGATGCCTTCAATATTGACATGCTCTTTCTTCAACTCTGCTGCGATCTCCACCAGTGCGCCGGGGCAGTTCCCCATCAGAAACGAGAACTCTTTCATATGTCCACCTCCGAGACATGCTACCATGCGCGGGCCATCCAGGTGAAGCGCGAAGACGGCCCTCTGCATCGCTTGTTGAAGGGATTGACGGCCTTCACTGTCGGGTGTAGGGTGAATGATTCATCGTGATTGAAAGGATTCCCATGCGGTCTCAGATATTCGCCCTGCTCACGGCTGCGGCTTGGGGGATTGGCGGCTACTTCGAAAAGAGAGGATTGATGTTGGGCAATCTGTCTCCCCAGATTGGCATCACGATCCGTACGGCTGTGGCTCTGATTATTTTGGCTGCAGTCAGTGCGCCTCAGTGGAAGACAATTCTAGAAGCCGGTCCCCGGCCTGTGCTTTACGTTGTGCTCGGCGGCGGCGTTCTGGCAGGAGCCATTGGCATGCTTTGTTTTTACGTGGCTCTCAAAGGAGGGGCTTTGAGTCAAGTGATGCCGATTGCTTTCACATCGCCGCTCTTCGGCGTGCTGATGGCTGCATTGCTCGGTGGATCGTCTCTCCAGCCAAAGCACCTTATTGGCATGGCGCTCACTGTGGGTGGGATCGCGCTGGTGTCCAGTGGCTAGCTGAAACCTAGCCTTGGCGTTCGACGCATTCTTGAATGGCCAAGCGGTGACGCCAATGGGCACGGCTGCGAGCGAGTTGCTGGCGTAGGCCGCTTCGGATCGGGGTTCTTCAGCCCGTTCTGTAGGCCACGAATGCAGGAAAGCGGCGAAGCATCATGCATTGGGCGCTCATCGTGTGCCCTATTGGGCGACCCTGGCATGCTCCCTCGCAAGTCATGGTCGACCACGTTTGCGACCCATTATTGACACCGACAGGATTGCCTTCATTGATTCCCAATATGCTGTTGACGTCAACGTGCGATCCAACATGTCCGGGTCCGCGCTGCCGTTGCCAGGAATTACGCGGGAGGAGTTACTTCACCAACAGAACAAGGAAATCTGCAAATACATCAAGATACACATCCGAACACTTTGGCGGTGCTTCCGTAGAACCTGGCGTCCAGACGCGTTCACTCGGATGGGGCGCATCAATCCAACTCAGGGAGACAGGAACTGTCCCTCTGCCTATTACCTTGCTCCTCTCCGAGAGGCGTGGAATCGGGGTCGTTCTTGCTACGAATCATTACGCATGTCCAAAGATGAGACTCTGTTCGTTGGCGTGGTGGACAGGCAAGTTGGCAGGAAAGGCAGCCAATGATTCCCAGCGGCGCTATGACGAGCTCAATCATCAAACACTGACAGCGCTGAGTGCTGGAGATACTCCCTTCGAGAAGGACAAAGAACTCATCGCTTTTCTCTCTCCCTATCGGAGGTTTCCGGAATACTGTTAAAAGAGTGCCAAGAGCAGCGATGGGAGGGAAACCGTCATTGGCGGAAGCGTTTCTCTCGTCAATCTACAAAGCGTACAGTTGACTCTTACTTCGGCTACTACTGTGATGATTGGAGGGGGCCTCGATCTGAAGAAGTACGAACATTTCCTCGAGTGAATCCGAACGCATTCTATCCACGAGCCTTACAGATGGGTGCTCTTCGCGCCAACTACAGCTGAGGGCCTTGAGGTGTTTGCCATTCGATGTCTGGAGATACTGGATCAGGCTGGCTCTCAGACACGTTGTCTGCATGGATATCGGCCATGATGAAGTTTTCGGGAGGGATAGGCGCATGGAAGAGCCTTCGGAGCATAGCCAGTTGCCCGGCGTGAGATAACGCATCCGAGAGAGGTCCTTGCAGAAAGCGCTCAGGCGACATTCGAGAGAAGTCGCCTGTCGTGAAGTGCCAGCTAAGGCTTTCGAGCATCTCATGGAAGCGTGCGACTTCTTCGTCGAATGCGGGGAGGGAATCAGGCCAGTACTGCCCGCCAGTGAAGAATGTACGTGCGTAACCCAGAACGCTGGTCATGTGCCTGACCAGCTCGAGTGGATTACGTATGTCGGGAGCAGCTCTGAATTCACCGAAGTCGCCTGGTGCCCCTCGCAAGGCCTTTTGTGTGCGATAGGCCAATGATGCCAGAAAGTGGCAAAGCATCTCACGTTTGTTGTCCAATCCATCCCTCCTTGCCGCGGTGACGTTGTCACTCAGTCGCTCATACCCTACGCTTGAGGACCAGCCCATGCCAATGAAAGGAATACTCTCCGTGATCCCTGAATACACCATTCGCGAAAGTGCCCGCGCCAAACACGTCCGGTTTCGCGTGACAGTCGCCGATGGGTTGGTCGTCGTTGTGCCCCAAGGATTTGATCGCTCGCGCATTCCAGAGTTGCTGGAGGGGAAGCGCGCGTGGCTGGAGCGGGCACTGCATCAAATCGAGCAGCATCGCCAAACTCTGTCTGTGTCGGCAATGCAGCCGACGACGATTGAGCTTGCCACGCTCGACCAAATTTGGCGACTGGAGTGGATGCAGTCCGATTCTCCCACGATTGCACTTGATGAACGCTATCCCTTCGAACTGAGCATTCTCGGCCCAATTGACGACACGCGCGCTTGGCAGCCGGCTCTCAAGCAATGGCTGATCGCTCGGGCGCGTGAGGCGCTGGTGCCATGGACGATGGATCTGTCTCAAGAGATGGGTATTCCCATTCAACGCGTGACCGTTCGTTGCCAAACGACGCGGTGGGGCAGCTACTCCAACAAGGGGACCGTCAGTCTGAATGCGCAATTGCTGTTCTTGCCCAGGCAGGTGACTCAATACGTACTGATCCACGAGCTTTGTCATGCCAAGCACCTGAATCATTCCGTTCGGTTCTGGCAACTCGTCCGGCAGTGGGAACCAGACGCCAATAGGCTTCGATCCGAGTTGAAGGTGGCGGGGGGATTTGTTCCTGGATGGCTGCGATTTGCCGATCACTCGTCTGGCAGTGCCGATCGAGAGATCGCGTGAACGAACGCATTCACTACCTCCCTTCTGAGTACGTGATGGCATATGTGCATCCTGTGCGATTCCATTTCTCTTCTCAAGAATGTTCTGCGAACCAGGCGTTCGTTCAACATCTTGGCGCCGAAGCCTTTCAGTACGCCACGGAGATCCTTGACTTTACGCCCGCTCGGCAAGTGCATGTGTGCTGCTACCACGATGTCGCGACGAGCTGCCGCGCTCTGGGGCGCGAGGTTTCTCCCACGATGGCTATGGCCCCACTCTCGGATGAAGCGAGCGGTCTCGCCATCATCCACTCTCCTTCTCTTGATCCGATGAATCGGGACACGTCACGCATGATGCGAATTCTCGTCCATGAGTTCGTGCACCTCCTCGTGGCAGAGAGGTCTGGATCCATCAAGATCTTGGGAGATCACAACCGGAACATGCGCATATCCGGCTGGCTGAATGAAGGCATCGCTGAAGCAGTTGGCCTTCAAGCGATTGGAGCAGAGACCCGAATATCATCAATGGCAGAGAGGTTTCAGATGGCTCAAACCGTCTACAGTTTTGAATCGCTCTCGCAACAGCTAGACGACCTCGATCATGCCGTTCGCTCCGAGGCATTCGTGTACGCGACCGGCGCAGTTCACCTGCTCTGCCATCGAGCTGGCGGAATTCGAAACGTCTTTGATCAGATTCTTCAAATCGAGGAATTCTTCGATCCAAACGACCGCTGTTGCCCGTCTCGACTTGCTGAGTATGACCGGTGATTCCGCCCTACGCGGCTTGTTCTAGCCCTCCTCCCCCCCACAGCGACTGCATCTCCTCGTGCCTCTCCAGCAATTCGCGCAGTGTTCCCACGCCCTCAATGACTCCGTCCTTGAGCAGGATGATGCGGTCCGCTCGTTCGAGAGCGGGCCGTCGGTGAGAAACGACAAGCGTGGTGCGATCTCCGCGTGCGAAGGTGCGATTCCACAGAGTATTCTCAGTCTCGATATCCAGAGCGCTTGACAGATCGTCGAATACAAGCAACTCGGGATCACGGATGAACATTCGCGCCGCTGCTGTACGCTGTCTCTGCCCGCCTGACAACTTGACGCCCCTGGCGCCAATGAGCGTGTCTAGCCCCGCCTGAAGATGAGGAACGTCCTCCTCCATAACGGCCAAGCGAAGAGCCTCCTCAAGCTGCTCCGACGTCGAGGGAAGCCCCATACGGATGTTGGATTGCAGGGAGTCAGAGAACAACTGCGGAACTTGGGGCGTGTAGGCGCAACGTGGAGGCACGAAGAACGTAGCCGGATCCATGACCTGCCGACTGTTCCAGGTGATGCGGCCGCGATCCATGGGCAACAAGCCAAGGAGCGTCCGCAGCAACGTCGATTTTCCTGCGCCAATTCGCCCTGTAATCACGACGAATTCTCCCCGCGACAGTGAGAAGGAAACATCCTGCAGCGCGAATGCGTCGGTTGATCTGACTTCAGCTCCTCCCTCTGAAGGCCAGCTGAAGTACAGATGATCAACGCGCAGGGTTTCGAGTCGGTCCCTGTCCGTTCGGCTGGGGGTGACGATCTTTGGAAGCGGTCCGCTCATATGAATGGGGGCGTGTCGAACGACTGAGGAAGCCGTCTTGTCATTGGCCAGATGGGCCATACGTTCCATGGACACGGCGCCTTGTTTGAGGTGCATCATGAAGTCGCCAATCACGGCGACCACCTCAGCCAACACGCCAACATAGATGACAAACACGGCGAAATCGCCGACTGTGAACGTCCTGGATTTCAAACCACCAGCTGCAGCCAACAGGATCAATCCCGTGCATAGCGTTCCCGTATTCCAGAAGAATGAGTGGAACGATTGACTGAGCAGGCGATCGCGAACTGTCGCATGAAGGCGTGCCTTGTTGAGTTCTCGCACATGGGCGAGAACGTGCTTCTCGGCTCCCGCCAATTGAATGGTTTGGACGCCTTCCATCGCCTCACCGATGGCCCCCGTGACTTGTTCCGTTGCTCGGCGGGCGGCTTCTCTGAAGCGACGTATGTGCTTGGCCACCAAACGTGCAGCCAAGATCACGGATAGCAGCGGAACTACGACGATGGCTGTGATGCGAGCGTCAATGGCGATCAGGACGACCAACGCGACGCCAGCATAGGCGATGAATGAGATCTGATCGACGATCCAGCTGATAGTATCCTCGACCATCTGGGCATCGTCGCGAAATGTATTGAGAGTTTCCCCTGTCGAACGGCCCAATGTTTGGGCACCAGGCTGGTTGAGGATGCTTGCCAACAGATTCCTGCGCAGGAGGGAGCCCATGTTGTAGCGATGCCTGATGTCGAGCAAGGCGCCTGCCAGAATGGTCAGGATGCGGGCCACGCCCGCGGCGACGACCAGCGCAATGATGCCCCACAAGCTCAAGCTGGCAGGAGACGAATCAGTCAGAGAGTCGAAGAACAGCTTGGCGATGTAGCCAGCTCCCAATTCAGTCAGCATGATGGAGATCCATGCGACGATGTCGGCTGCGTACAGGCCTGGGCGGTACTTGATGAGTTGCCACAGCACATGACGCATCTTCATACCAACACCTCCTCCATGCCCGCTTGCAGCAAACGGCTCAAGCGGGACGTCGGATCAGCCATCAAGGCGTTGCGCGATCCGAATTCGGCAATCTGCCCGTCATCGAGAATCATGATCTGATCCGCGCGTTCTACTGTAGACAGGCGATGAGCGATGATGATGGCCGTTCGATTCTCCAGCAGGCGATCGACGGCAATCTCCAAGAGATGTTCCGTAGCCGGGTCGAGACGAGATGAGGCTTCGTCAAGAATGACCAGCCCCGGATCGGCAAGAAACGACCGTCCCAGAGCGATGAGCTGGCTCTGCCCTGCCGACAATCCGCCGCCGTCTGCAGCCAACATCGTGTCCAGGCCGTTGGGCAATCCCAGGACCCAATCCCGAATTCCCAAATGATCGAGGGCATTCAAGACGCGAGCGTCTGTCACAGACGGATCAAATAGACGGACGTTGTCACGGATGGAGGCTCGGAATAGCTGAACCTCCTGTGGCACCTTGCGGACGGCTCGTCGAAGATCGGCGATCTTCACGGATTCCACCGGCTTCCCTCCGACATGAACGCCGCCATGCTGTGGATCGTAGAGGCGAACCAAAAGGCGGGCAAGCGTGGTTTTCCCGCTACCTGTTCTGCCAAGCAAGCCAAGCACCGTCCCCGGAGCGAGATCGAAGTCAATATTGTGCAATGCTGGCACCATCTCAGGGGCAGCTTCCTCCTCATCCTGTGGCGTTCGAGCGGCTTCGTAGGCAAAAGATACGCCTCTGAAGCTGACGGCCAATGGGCCTGACGGTAGATGCAGCGTTCCCTCGTCTGTCAATTTGGATTGTTGATCCAACAGCGTGCGAATACGCCGAATACCAGCTTCCGCCCTTTGTAGATCTGTGATTTGCGTTCGGATTTCCGAAATGGGGCCGCGCAGCAATTCGGTGTAATGGAACACCAAGTACACCGTGCCGATGGTGATCACCGATGCCCGCCACAACGTTGCTCCCACACCAAAGGCGACGGCATGGCCGAAGGCAAACAAGCCAACGTTGGCCATCCACATGGCATAGCCACCCAGACTCGAGCGCAACCGGACTGGATACATCCTTTGGACGAATTCGTAGAACCTGTGCATCACATGGCTAACAGCGCCATTCCCTCGAATGTCCTCGCGCCCGGAAATGTGCTCTCCGAGAAAGCCGAAAAACTCTGCCGACAACCTTCGGTACTGAGTCCAGTAGGGAACAGCCAGCTTGCGAATCCAGATCAGCAGGAAGAGCGTGATGATGGCGAAGACAAAGATGGGCAAGCCGATGCGCCAATCCTCGCGAAATAGCAGTGCCAGGATTCCCATCACCAGAAGACCATTGCCAGCCACATCGATCACGAATCGAGAGAAGAAGTTGGACAGCGTGGCCACGTCGCCATCAATCCGTTCAATCATCTTCCCCGGCGTGTGATCCTTGTGAAAGGTGGCATCCAGATGCAAGGCGTGATCGAGCAAATCCAGCCGAAGGGCATTGGTCGCCGTCCAGGCGACGGTTTCTCCCACATACGTAGCAGCCACGGACAATGCCTGTGTGAGCAACGCGATGCCAAAGAACAACAAGGCCAATCGAATGAGAATCGACCATTCGCCCCCTTCGATCGCTGTGTCAATAAACGCGCGCAGTATCTGAGGATTGGCTAGTTTCAAACCAATCGTCACGAGAATGAGAAGGGTGAGGATGGCCACCCATCGCCACTGCGTTTTCAGATAGGTCGAGAGCAAGTTGTAGTACTGCTTAATGGGCACTTTCATGCTTTGATTCCTTGTCAGTTTGAACTGTTGTAGCCAAGCGCATAGTGCGGAGTGAACGTTGTTGGCTCTAGGTCCGGGGCTTGAGTCAAATCAGACTGACTCGGTGAAGGCTTCTTGGGGGTGACGACGAAGGGATCTTGTGTAGATCAGTTCGATGGAATCAGCGGGTGTTCACCATGCCAAGGGGACCTGCGGACCGGTTGATGTGTTGTTCTCGGATCATTCCGCACCTCCTTCTCTTGGCATGTTGGAGCAAACATGCGTCATTGTCGTTTATATGAATTGCCCAGCAGACTACAGGATGATGACCCTTTCGTCAAGGAAATGATTCCCAAAGAAGTCTAGCGAGGGATTGCAGGCCGCCCCATGATCGTCGATGCGATGGTTCCTTCTCTCTTGCATGAACGATCGATCAAGCGGTGCAACGCATGAATCTCAGGCCTCTCGAATGAAGTGGAAGTTGAGCTTGACGTTCTCGTTGGCTTCGATAATGCATACTTCCAGATGGTTGCCGTCAGTCAGTTCGTAGGTGAGCCAGCCGCCTGTGACCTCTGATGCTTCAGGATCAGGCACAGCCGCGAACACGGCACGATTGGAGCT
>JAHITR010000163.1 GCA_018817505.1 Candidatus Bipolaricaulota bacterium
GTCGCTGTTCGATGGGATAGCGGGGCGTCTTTGATTCGTGCTCTGTCCTCAGGATGAACGAGCATTTCCCAACCGGCAAACGTGTGGGCAATTGTTCCCTGTGCGTAGCCAAGAGCCCGGTCAATATCGCCGAACCACGTCACCGTGTCGCTTTCCAACACCCATTCATACACGAGGTCCGAAGCGACGGTTGCTGCGAGATGGAATCGAAGCTCCGCGTTTTTTTGGGCGGTAATATCCGATGTGATCATTTGGACCCCGATCACCTTCTCACTGGCATCACGAATGGCGGTGAATGATCTCAAGACATACAGAGGAGCGTCTGGCAATTCGACCAAGTCCTCGTAGGTTTGGGTTTCTCGAGTCTCTTGAGCGACTCGGATGCGCTCAGGCATGAGGGGCGATGGAGATATGCTACGAATGTTTGCTCCAACGCAATCGTTCGGATGTCGTCCCCACCGCTTGGCAGCCAGTTGATTGATTGAAATGATGGTTCCGTCAACGGAGAAGTAAACGATGCCGACAGGGGCGCTCTCGAATAGCTGGCGGTGTCGGGATTCGCTCTCCTGCAATGCATGACGGATTCGGCTTCGCTCCACGGCATACACCAGTGTTCGACATAGAGAGTCAGCGGTCAGGGTTTGTTTCATCAAAAAGTCTTGTGCGCCCAATTGGATGGACTGTTCAGCCAATGAGCTATCACTCGCCCGAGTGAGAATGACGATAGGGACTGAAGGAGCGTGCTTGACGACGCGTTTGACGGTCTCCAGCCCTTGGCTATCGGGCAGGGAGAGATCAAGCAATACGACGTCGAATGAATGCGTGCAGAGATAGGCTAATGCGCTGTCCAGTGTCGCGCAACCAACGATCAGGCATTGAGGGACCGAGCCAGCGGATGCGTATTCGCGAATCAGTCGTTCGTCGCCTGGATTGTCTTCTACGAGCAGAATCCTAATGCGCTTTTCCATTGTTGGGGAGCTTGACGATCGTCAACCAGAAATTCTCTATGGACTTGACGACAGTCAGAAATTGATCCAGATCGAGCGGCTTCTTAATGTAGCAATTGGCGTGCAGATCGTATGACTTGAGGATGTCTTCCTCAGCTTCTGATACGGTAAGAACAACGACCGGAATGCGGCGAAGCTGCGTATCAGTCTTAATGTCTGCGAGCAGTTCGCGACCGTCCTTCTTGGGCATATTGAGGTCGAGCAGAATGACGTCAGGGACTACCGAACCTAGATAGATCCCTTCTCCATGTAAATAGGCCAGGGCCTCCACGCCGTCCTTCACCCACGTGATGCGATTCCGAACCTTGGCGTCATTCAATGCCTCTTGGGCCAGCCGGGCATCTCCTGCATTGTCCTCAACCAGCAGGATTTCGACAGGCCGCCCCATCCCTGCATCGCTCATCGGGCCTCCTCGGATATCTTGCCCATTATAAAGCGGAACGTGGATCCTGTTTGAGCTGTTGGCGTAACCCAGATTTGTCCGAAGCGCGCGATCGTATCGAGCGAAGTGCAAGACACAAACTGGCTCAGTAGTAGGGTGGGCAATCCGACGAGGAGGAGGATGTCCACGGTAAACTTGTGTGTAAGCCTCATCGAGCATCTCCCATGCCTCGGCTGATGCTTGCGTGGCGTCATGTACGGCAACCCCATATCCATGCGATCAAAGCTCGAATGCAGTCGATCATTCGCGCGCCTCCGGCCCGTGGCTCTAAAACTTTGGTCCCCATTGCTTGGCCAAGAAATGATACCTGCTTCTACTATAGTGCCTAACAGAGCGCGAATGCCGGGATGGTTTGCGCGTCCGTTTGCAGACAAGACAGCTGAATGTCGATTTGCCCAAGGCTTGGCCGAGAGCTACAGTGATGACCGGGAGGGTCATGGACACGAAGATTAGGCCACGAGTGTTCTTCAGTCGATGCCTGGGATTCGATGCTTGTCGCTACAACGGTCAAGAGATTCGCGACAAGGTGGTCGAGTGGGTGAAGCCGTTTGTTGAGTCCGTCACCGTATGCCCGGAGATGGCGATTGGATTGGGCGTCCCTCGGTTCCCCATTCGCCTCATCGAAATCAAGGATGAGCTGACACTCGTTCAGCCCGAAACGGGCCTGGATTGCACAGCGCACATGGCCGCGTTTACAGATGAGTATCTTGCCCACATGCCCGCAGTCGATGGGTTTGTGTTGAAGTATCGATCCCCGTCATGCGGCCCTAGCCAAGTCAAGGTATACAACAGTCCCAAACCTAGATCCGGTCATCGCAAAGGTTCGGGTATGTTTGGCGCGGCTGTTGTGGCACGCTTTTCAACACTGCCCATTGAGGATGAGGGACGATTGATCAGTTTTGACATTCGGCAACACTTCCTGACCCGCGTATTCACGTGCGCACGTTTCCGCTTGGCGAAAGAAGCGGGAACAGTGCGTGCGCTCATTGAATTCCAATCAGAGCACAAACTGCTTCTCATGGCCTACAACCAAACGCAGATGCGCGTGCTGGGTCGGATCGTCGCCCATGTGAAGGAATTGGGCCTTGCGAAGGCCTTTTCATTGTACGAGGATGCCCTGGGCAAGGCGATGGCTCGGCCGCCGCGACGCACGTCGGCGATCAACGTGCTGCAGCATGCCTTCGGATATGTTTCCGACGAATTAACAACGCAAGAGAGAGCATTCTTCCTCTCATCTCTCGACCAATTCAGAGACTCGCGCGTGCCGCTTAGCGTTCCGACCAGCCTCATGCGGTCCTGGATCCTACGATTTAATGTGACTTACTTGGCAAATCAAGTTTACTTTGAGCCCTATCCTTTGGAACTTGTCGAGGTGCTGGACTCCGGAAAAGGGCGTGCCTTGTAGCTGTTGGGCGAATGCTACCTTGTGCTGGCTTGGGTCTCTCTTGAGACTGACACGTGGCATTGGATGAATATTTGGCATCGAGTACAAGTTGTGGACAATAGAAAGGTCCTGGTTCGTATTCGGATCGAAGATTGTTGGAAGGGACGAAATACAAGGGGGAACGATGAATAAAAGATCAGTCGCCGCTGTAGGGATCGCTCTAGGTATGCTTCTGATTGTCGCAGGCTGCATCTATGTTGGAAATATGGACCCTGTCGCCAGTGTCACGGCTGTTCCTACAACCGGCACGACGCCTCTAACGGTTGTTTTCGATGCATCAGCGTCTGCCGATACCGACGGAACCATTGCCACCTACGACTGGGACTTTGGTGACGGGCAGACGGCCTCGTTCACGATTGCCGTGGCCTCTCACCAGTTCACGGTCCAAAGCACATCTGAAGTGTTCCGCGTCTTGTTGACCGTAACCGATGATCTTGGCGCCACGGATCAAGCGATTGTAGACATCACAGTCAATCCCTAGCATGTAGACCAAGATTCCTCCCTCCGCATCCGCGTGTGGAGGGAGTTTCATTGGCTCCACTTCAAATCCCAATTGAAGCGACGAATGGTATTGCGCTCATCCAACGATCCGAGACGATAATCTGCAACGTCATTCTTGTTATTGAACGCGATCGAGTTCTGACGATTGGACGACACGCCATGCTGCTAGGGGATGTCTTCGCAGGCCACGCCGTCGTTGTCCGCATCCAATCCGTGGACATCGCCGTAGTCCAGGCTTCTGCAGTACTCAAAACACGCCTGGGCGTCCAATTGGGACGCGAAATCCTCGCAATTCAAGTCGACTCCAGTGCAAGCGCAAGGTCCTGCCTGCGAAATGGCGCAATAGGGACCCAGCGTGCGTCCAGAATCCTCAGCATGGCGACTCTCTGCGAAGTAGATGCGCGATGCTTCGGGGATTAGGCAAGCTCGATAGCACCACGCTTGGTGATAGATCGTCTCGTTCTTGCTGGCGACGAAATATTCGGCATCGGAGAACGCAATGCCGGAGCCATCATTGGCAGATTCCTCGTCGATTGCTTCAAATGGGAGTGCAAGGACGGGAATTTCGAATTCCGCACTCGTTAAGCGGCCGAAGTTGTCACGCACCGTGACGCGAATGATCGCCGTTTGAGCTGGGAATGCGATTTGCTTGAAGACACTGCGATTCTGAATCGTATCGTATGAATAGCCTTCGTGAGGTGCTGGAGCATAGGGCAGGCCTGACGAGGCCGGTTCGAATGTGCTGGTAGGATAGACGATACAGGCGTTCTCGTACAGCGCGCCGTTAAAGATGGCGTGATATACGCCTGTTTGATAGGGCGGACAGTAAACGCTATCGCGAATCGGTTGATTGCACAAGAGCTTCTCACTGCACATCACCGAGATTTCGCGGATGGACCACGCATCGTCATACTGCACGCCTGTGGTCGGCGATGTCATGCTTGCTGGCCGATACGAGCAATTAATCAACGTTTGCTCGCGCGGCTTGAGAAACCATTGGCTGGCGATCCCGTTGATCAGCGGACGATGAATGACCGGGCGCGGATTGCTGGCCGTGGCGGTGACGGTGGTGGTCTTCACAATGCTGCCGTCTGTCCATGACACCGTGGCTGACCAGGCGATGCTGTCCACGACGACGTCGAGCACAGGGTCTGTCTGTTCGATCGTGGCATTGGGCAATGTGAATGTGAACTGGCCTGGAGGTGCAGTAGCAACAATCTGTGCGACATAGGGAATATGGCCTTGCTCAGGAGCGATGACCGCATTGAGCACCGGGTCGGGTTCCTCAAACAAGTAACAACTCGTCAACAGGATGGTCAGGATCAGGAGGAGAACGGCCACAGTTGTCTTTTTCACGACATCACCGACTGCGAGTATACCCAGGTTCACGGTGAGTCGAGAGCCCAGATCGATGGACGATGCGGCATGTCATAGGGGGCGTTCCATCGACTCGATCGTGGGGGCGTATCCCAGCGATCGCCATGCCGTTTGGGCTACGCCATTTTTTGCATCGACATGGATCTCGACATCGCAACAGCCCTGTTCGCGCAAGTAGGCCGATGCGTCCATCTCCATCTCGCGCAAGATCCCCTGACGTCTGTATTCAGGTACGACGAATGCGTGGCTGAGGGAGCCGCGTTGCCGGGATAGGGCGGCCGCAACGATCATTCCGGCAATGTCTCGTTCGGTCTCCGCAATCAACACGCGGCGATCTTTGGCTTCCAGCCATTCGTCGATGGTTCTCGACGCTTGTGCTTCGGGCATCTGCGCGTCGGTCGTTTCTTCATGCATTGCGCGCACGAGCGTCACGAGGATGCGGTGATCGGACGGGTCTGCGGGCCGGACGGTCACGCTGACATCCTCATCCTCTCCATGGCTGAATTGGGTCTCGATCCAATCCACGGCAAAGCCAACGAGATCGTCAGCATCAAACAAGTAGCTCGGCGCTTCGCCTACACGGCCGATGCTGCCATGACCGCCTTGGATGTACTCGCGAACGATCGTTTCGAACAGGTCTGTCGGCCCCCGCCATCGCAAGCATCCTGTGGTGGCGAACTCCTCGATATCCACCCACGTCTTGGTGCCATGCTGGAGAATGGGCATTTTGTAATGGACGACTTCCTTCCCTGGCACCTGGGCGAGGTGTTCGGCGTGATGAAGGAGCGTAACACTGGACAACGGAGCTCCGAGGAGCAATACCTTCCCACGCAGCGTGCACAACGTCGCCAATGGAGATCCCGGGCCCATACCGTACTGCAGCGGGTGACTGCGTGTGATCTCGGTTGCATTTTCACCAACTGCAGCAAATGAGCTATCGGGATGGCTACTGCGCTGGGCTCCGGGCGATGTGCGCAAGTACTCGGTGAGCACGCTCCATGCGTGCATGGCTCGAGACGTGGCTGGATCGAATGCGGGCCACATCTCCATGAATGCGGGTGGCAGTTCTCCGGCGCCCACGGTGATATCGTAAGGTGATCCCTCCCATCCGATATACATCAGCAGCGTGCCTCGCGGGCCGATTACATCGGCAATCGCTCCGAGCACTTCCTCGGGCCCGCCGACGATCCACCCAATGGCTCCTACAGCCGCATGGAGCATCACGGTGTCTCCTGGAGAGACGCCGAGATTCGCCATGTCGTGTGCCATCCGAGAACGATTCACCAACTGATGTGAGCGCAGCATCGATACCTCCAATCCTTCTCTCTGCAACAAGTCAGCCACGACGGGTGACGGCATGTATGGTAGCACGACTTGCCCTTGTGTCTCGAACGACGTCCTACGGCTATGATAAACGTATCTGCGAGCAAGGAGAACGAACGATGAATAGCACTCCCCGCGAAGGAAATCCTGATCAGATTTGGGATGTCGTCATTGTGGGTGGCGGCCCAGCCGGAGCCACCGCAGCACTCTACGCAGCCCGTGCCGGCTGGTCGACGGTTGTGGTCGACAAGGGGATTGCTGCGGGCGCACTGGGGATGACGAGCAAGATCACCAACTATCCAGGCGTTGGCGAGACCCTGACCGGCGCGCAACTTGTGGAGAAGATTCGTGCCCAAGCCATCGGCTTCGGTGCCTCGTTCGTTGCTCAACGAATCACTGCGGCGACGCTGTCGGATGACGGAAAGATGCTTGTGACTGGCGAAGGATCGTACCGCGGACGAGCTGTCATTGTGGCCACGGGCTCGATGGGACGCAGTCAAACAATCCCCGGTGAGCAGCGGCTCACGGGTCGCGGCGTTTCGTACTGCGCGACCTGTGATGGCTACTTCTTCGCAGACAAAGACGTGATGGTGGTCGGCAACAGCGACGAGGCGCTTGAAGAGGCACTCCATCTGGCGCGATTCGCTCGTCGGGTGCTGATCGCCTCGCCCACACCTCAGCTTCGCGCCGACGACACCCTCGTGCGTCAAGCGACTGAGCATGAGCGAATCGAGATCCGACTCGGCGCGCAGGTTCGCGAAATCATCGGAGAGAACGCCGTCGAAGGCGTCGTCGTGGAGGCAGGCGGGATCAAAGAGAGAGTGCCGGTCTCGGGGGCATTCATCTATCTGCAGGGAGGTAAACCGATCCTCGATTTTGTCGGCGGACAGCTGGCCACGACAGGCGATGGCTGTCTGCAAGTGGACGACATGTTTCAGACCAGCGTTCAAGGCGTATTCGCTGCTGGCGATGTGCTCTGTAAGCACGTCAAGCAAGCCGTGATCGCAGCTGCCGAGGGTGCTCAAGCCGCCATTGCTTCCGATCGATATCTATCAGGTCGGCCGTCGCTCAAACCGGACTGGGCGTAGCGACCCTCAGCTAGGAGCCAACGACCAGCTCAATGAATCCCTCATAGACGAGGGAATGATCGCGGTCACGAGTCCATTGCTCTAGCATGAACCGCACATCTTGCGAAACGACCGCATTGAAATGCTCCTCGCCATTCAACGTGACTCGGATGGGTTGTGATAGATCGAATTGGCTGTTGCTGACGAAGATGCGAAGACGGGCCACGCGTTGCGTCTCGATTGAGATGGTGTTCCCCGATGCCTGCGCTCGAATTGCCGCCGTGGGAAGGTCGCGGCTGTAGATGAACGGGATTTCGGGCAAGACGCACTGCAACAAGAGGCGTTCGCCGTTGCGCAGTACCTCGGCAGACAGCACCTCTCCTGGCAATTGCCAGCTCATGACTTCGGCAACATCCGTGTTGGTTACGACTTTTCTATCTGCCAATACCAGCAATTGATCTCCTTGCTTCAATCCCATCGATTGGGCAATCGATCCTGGCTCAATGCCAGCCACCTCAAACCCTCGATCGACTCCTCGATATTGGAGGCCCGCTCCCAAGTGAACGACCTCTTGCTCCCAACCTAGATTGATATCCTCCCAGCGCTGGTCGGTTGCATCAGACGCGATGGCATCGATGCAAATCCAGTCGCA
>JAHITR010000164.1 GCA_018817505.1 Candidatus Bipolaricaulota bacterium
CAGCCTTCACCCTTTCCACAACAGATCTGTTTTTACTACGGGCAGGTGGAGCAGCCCGAGCTGGTCGTCGAAGAACAGGAATTGCAGCCCCACAGGAAGAATGGGAAGCAGCCCGAATTGCAGTCATCGACAAACACGAGCGATGTCTTGCAGGAGCACGTGGTAATTGAAGGCACTTCCTCGCAGATGCAGGATGTGCACGACGATGTGCACCAATTGCAGCCACACGGATCCCGTAGAGTGAAACATCGAGAGAGTGTGCCTGCAGATGTATCGACAAGCAGTTTGTACTGCCCAGCAGCGACGGCAACCCCGTTCATGTCAAGCTGAAGCCAGCTTCCTTGCCAGATGGCGGCAGAAACGGGCGCATCATGGATCACCGAATAGACGACTTGCCCAGAAAGATTGACGATTCGCCATCCCAAGATCAGGCTATCCTCGCACGAGCAGCAACCCCACCACCATATCGTCGAGTCTTGTACCTGGAATCGTATTTCGTCCCCAAGATCATACGTTGTTCCGAATAGCGAAGATGCCAATGTCGCGCTTCCAACGGCCAGTGTCAGCAACAGAACGATCCAACCTATTCTTGCCCCTTTTGAACGCACAGCGCTCACCTCCAGTACCAGATAGATTCTATACACTCCCACCGCGGATTCGTGTCATCCACATCACATTGCCAATGATCGCACGTCCAGGCGCCAGCGCATTTGCATTGCTCTCAGAATTGCCGCTACCCTAGCCGTGGAGGTGGAAAAGAATGACAAGAAAGGAACTTACAGACAAGCTGTCGATCTACATCCCTCAAGGGAAGGTCGTCAGTCAACCCGTTGAGCGGCTGATCAAGCTGGGAAAACGGAAGGATCGCTCAGTCAATTATCTCGTTGTCGAGGCCATTATCGAGTACCTGGACAACGAAGAAGCTCGCAACTAGCACCTCAACTTGTCAGTGTAGATCGTCTTTGGCGATTGCCGCGCGGATGTGCGCTGTTTGTGGGGTATTGTGTTTTGGAACAGTGTGCAAGCGAAGTAGACTGTGGAGACCTCATTCCTGTGTGGAAAGGAAACCCGCATTCATGTCGATCGCACAGCCTCCGAATCCGCCTCATCTTGACTCCTCCTTCGCTCAATCGCCTCAAGATGTGCTGACCCAGTTTTCTACCTCGCGCCAAGAAGGCCTCTCACAGGACGAAGTCGCCACAAGACTGGCAACGCACGGACCCAATCAGCTGCGTGGAAAGAAATCGCCACCTTTCATCAGCACAATGCTGAGACAGCTTCGAAGTTTTCTCATCCTCATTCTTGTCGCAGCCGTGATCGTATCGGTTTGGGTCGGGGACTTGATCGAGGCCTCAGTTATTCTTGCCATTATCCTTCTCAATGCGCTTGTTGGCGCTCTCCAAGAGCGCAGGGCGGAGAAGGCCCTGCAGAGCCTGAAGGAATTGGCTGCGCCGGATGCTCGCGTTCTGCGCAATGCTGCAACGCAGATGATCCCTGCGAAGGATCTTGTCCCAGGAGATATTGTGTTCCTCGAAGCGGGAACCGTCGTTCCGGCGGATCTACGGTTGATCGAATCTTCCCGCCTTCAGGTTGAGGAAGCCTCTCTCACCGGAGAATCGGCCCCCGCGATGAAGGACGCTGAACGGGTACTCGGGCCCAAGACACAACTCGCCGATCAACTCAATTGCGCTTTCGCTAGCACAAAAGTGACGTATGGGAGAGGAATCGGCGTCGTTACGGGCACGGGCCACAATACGCAAGTGGGGCGCATCGCCACGCTGCTTGAGGCAGACGACGATCCCCCGCCACTGCAGCGCAAATTGGAGGCATTTGGGCGAGTCATGGGCGGTGCAGTTCTCGCCATCTGTGGGTTGCTGTTCGTGGTGGGAATGTTGCGGAACGCTGACATGGGCACACTCTTCACTCACGGGTTGGCTTCGTTCTGGGCATCGGAAAGGGAGATTGTGACTGGGTTGTTCATTGTCGCAGTAAGCTTGGCTGTGGCCGCAGTTCCGGAAGGCCTGCCCGCAGTGGTGACGATGACCCTTGCGCTAGGCACACAAAAAATGCTCGCGAAGAATGCACTCGTGCGTCGGCTTGCTTCTGTCGAAACCTTGGGATCAGCCACAGTCATTTGCACGGATAAAACGGGAACTCTGACCCAGAACCGCATGATGGTCAACCAGGTATGGACGATGGCAGGAACCCATCACCTGTCACCTGGCCAAGGCTCCTCTGCGGGCCGTTTCATGCTTGACGGGAAGGAAGTCTCCGTAAAGAAACTAGCCCTGTTGAGAAGAGTCTTCGCTGTAGGCATGTACTGTAATGACTCCGAGCTGACACAAGACGGCAAGTCCGCATTCATCGGAGATCCGACAGAAGGCGCGCTCTTGATCGCTGCCAAAACCGTAGCCCTCGATCCAACCCAGAAGCTCGATCGGATTGCAGAAGTCCCGTTCGACTCCAGGCGCAAGCGGATGACGACCATCCACGCATCCCAGCACGTGGATGCATTCGACGACATCGACTCCAGGGCCATTGCCTTGGTTAAGGGAGCAGTAGACGGCTTGCTGCCCCTTTGTTCGCAGATCGAAACGCTGGCCGGTACCGAGAACCTATCACCCAATCACTTGAACGCGATTCATGAAGCGAATGATCAAATGGGAACAAGTGGGCTTCGTGTGCTGGCCATGGCCTATCGCCCTCTCGATCAAGTCAGTGCTGAGCCCGCAGCAGAGGACATCGAAACCGACCTTGTGTTTCTCGGATTGGTCGCCATGCAGGACCCACCACGACCAGAAGTGGCGACCGCAGTAGCTACGGCCAAACAGGCAGGACTCCGCACCATCATGATCACTGGAGATCACGCAGCAACGGCTGCAGCCATTGCGCGCCAGATCGGCATTCTGCGGCCTGAAGGCATTGTCATGGAAGGAGCTGCCCTGGATTCCATGACCCCGCAAATGCTCGGCTCGCAGATTGATCTCATCGACGTGTTCGCCAGGGTGTCACCGCAGCACAAGGTTCTCGTGGTTGAGGCGTTGCGTGCCAAAGGGCATGTCGTGGCCATGACGGGCGATGGCGTCAATGACGCTCCGGCATTGAAGAAGGCGGATATCGGGATTGCCATGGGCATTACAGGAACGGATGTTGCCAAGGATTCCGCGGACATGATCCTGGTTGACGACAACTATGCATCCATTATTTCCGCCATCGAGCAGGGCCGCGTGATTTACGACAACATCCGAAAGGCCGTCTTCTATCTGTTGACTTGTAATTTCGCTGAAATCGCCATTCTGTTCATAGCGATATTACTCGGATGGCCTGCGCCACTCACTGCGATTCAGCTGTTGTGGCTGAATCTCGTCACCGATGGTGCTCCCGCTCTGGCCCTAGCCCTTGAGAAGGAGGAACCTGGCATCATGACGCGGCCGCCTCGCCCCACTCGCGAGCCCATCATCGATCGCAAGATGCTGCGCGGCTTTCTTGTTCAATCCACGGCATTGGCTGGCAGTATTCTCGGCATTTTTGTGCTGACGCTACGAGGCAGCGGAGCACATCTGGCAGGAACGATGGCGTTTGCGACGCTCGTGCTCGCGGAGCTATTTCGTGCCTATGGCGTTCGATCCGAAGACATTCCTGTCCTTAAGTTGGGGTGGCGATCAAATCGTTGGATGCAGGTGGCGGTGTTATCGTCGGCGACGCTGTTGCTCGCCGTTCTGTACGTGCCTCCACTTGCTTCATTGTTTGAGAACGCGCATCTGACGTTTGGGGCATGGACTCTCATTCTTCCATTCGCACTCATCCCAATGGTCGCCACGGAAACACGAAAGGCGACCCAGCGCGCATGGAGACGGCGACTGCGAGCCTAGTCTCTCGTGGATTTTGCCGCAAGGAAGCAAGAAGATTCGATCGAAACACCAGGGAATCATGCCAGGAGGCTACGATGGATCAATGGGGAGTTCGCCAATTTCAGCAAGCAATGAGCGCTGGGGAAATCACCAGCGTGCAGATCGTCGAAGATTGTCTCAAACGGATCGAACAAACCGATCAAGGCGAGGAGGGTATTCATTCGCTGATCGAGACCAATCCAAATGCCCTGGAAATGGCGCGCCAACTTGACACCCAGCGCTCACAAGGACACGTACATGGCCCATTGCACGGCATTCCCCTGGTGATCAAGGCCAACATCGATACGGCGGATGGCATGACAACTACTGCCGGTTCACTTGCGTTGAAGGGCAGCATCCCGGAGCAAGACGCCTTTCTTGTGACTCGACTGCGAAAGGCGGGAGCCATCCTCCTTGGAAAGGCCAATTTGTCTGAATGGGCCAACTTCCGGGGCAAGCGATCGATCAGCGGCTGGAGCAGTCTAGGAGGGCAGACGCGCAACCCTCATGATCTGCTGCGATCGCCCTGCGGTTCAAGCTCGGGCTCGGCCGCTGCAGTCGCTGCGGGGCTGTGTCCCATCTCCGTCGGGACGGAAACCGATGGATCCATCGTTTGCCCGGCACAGACGTGCGGGGTGGTCGGCATCAAGCCCACGATCGGCTTGGTGAGTCGTTCTGGCATCATTCCCATTGCCCACTCTCAAGACACTGCTGGCCCCATGGCCCGGTCTGTCGAAGACGCGGCCTTGTTGCTGACTGTGTTGGCCGGTGCGGACCCTCGTGATGAAGCCACCCAAGGGACCGGCCTCAATCACGACTTGGATTTCACGCAGGGTCTCGAACAAACCGCGTTGCAGGGCAAACGAATCGGTGTCGTGAGAGCCTACTTCGGAGCTCATCCAAAGATTGACCGCCTGATCGACGCCCGCCTTGGTCTGCTGCAAGAGCTTGGCGCTGAGCTAGTCGATCCAGTCGCCATTGAGACAAACGGCCAATGGAGCGAGAGCGAATTTGAGGTCCTGTTGTACGAATTCAAGCATGACCTGAATGCCTACTTGCGGAATCTTGGACCCCGTGCACCCGTGCATTCATTGTCTGAGATCATCGCATTCAACAAACAGCACGCCGATGTAGTGATGCCTCACTTTGGACAGGAGCTGATGGAGATGGCACAGGCCAAGGGACCGTTGACAGATCAGGCCTACATCGATGCGCTCCACAACAACCATCGAATGACACGCGAAGCAGGCATTGACGCTACGCTGAACGGGCATCGCCTCGACGCTCTCGTCGCCCCAACAGGCGGGCCTGCTTGGCTGGTGGACACGGTTCTCGGAGATGTATGGGTAGGGGGCAGATGCTCGTCAGCGCCTGCTGTCGCGGGGTATCCGCACGTCACCGTTCCTGCTGGATTGGTCGAAGGTTTGCCTATCGGCTTGTCATTCATCGGCACGGCATGGCAGGACGCGGCGCTCATTCGATATGCGTACGCATTCGAGCAGGGGCTCGCGAGCAGAGCATCGTAAGTCGGGATGCCAATAATCCCGTCCGGTATTTGGATGATCAGGCCTTCTGATCAATCAGCCATTTCATCGCAGCAGCCACGCCAATCCCTGCCTCGAACTCGTAGCCCGCGTGTCGAAGTCCGGATTCAATCGCACCGAGGGTTGCCAGGATGTCGCCCGGTCGAACAGCTCCCATGTGGCCCACACGGAAGTAGTCGGCTTTGATCTCAGGATGCAGACCACCAGCAACCATTACGCCGGCGCGTCCAATCGCAGGCAACAAATCGGACGCAGCCACACCTTGAGGATATCGGCACGCTGTGAGTGTGTTGGCACGGTGCTCGGGAAGCTTGGCCACAAAGCTCAGTTCTAGGGCGTCCATTCCAGCCCGGAAAGCATTCGCCAGTCGCTCGTGTCGCTCGAACCGAACCGACATGCCCTCAGCAACGATCTGACGAAGGCTCACATCGAGGGCCACCACCAGATTGACGGCAGGGGTACCAAAATAACTTGGCTTTCGCGCCTCGTAGGCAGTCATGATCGGCAGCCACTTCGCCCAATCCGCATAATAGCTTCGAACTGGAGTCGACCTGGAGGCAAAGGCTTCCATCGCACGCGGATTGGCGACGAGCAGTGCGAGCCCGGGCGGCACGCCAATAGCCTTCTGTGATGCCGTAAGCACCACGTCTAGTCCCCACTTTTCTTGTTGAATCTCTTCTCCGGCGACGGAGCAAACGCCATCCACAATGGATAACACCCCGTGCCGCTGTGCCAATTCGCCCAGATCGCGCAACGGCATTCGTACAGCTGTCGACGTGTCCACATGTGTCACGGTCAGCGCCTTATAGCTACCGCTGGCGAGTGCCTCTTCCACCAGGTTGAGATCAACCGCTTGTCCAATCGGCGCACGAAGCACAGTGACATCAGCTCCGTGTCGAGTTAGGAGGTCCTCGAATCGATCTCCGAACACGCCAGTCGAGAGCACCAGGGTTCGATCGCCCGGCTCAATTAGGTTGGCGCCCGCCAGCTCCATCGCCAATGTCCCCGAGCCAGCAATGATGAATGGCTGCCCTTCGGGCGCCAGCCAAACGCGCCGCATATTCTCAAGGCTTCTGCCAAACGCATCGATAAAATTGGGCGCAACATGACTTGTTGTAGGAGCGCCCAATGCTTGCAGGACTTCGGGTTCAAACTCAATGGGGCCGGGGATCATCAGCAATGAGCGATCTTTCATCTGAGTGTCTCCTTGCGTTCTGGAATCAGGATCTGCGATGCCTTCAAGATCGATCGCAGCTGCTCAAGTTCTGGGGGTTGCAACTCGAGCAGGGGCGCTCGGACAAAACTGGTTGGCAGCCCCATCATGCTCATCGCCGCCTTCAATCCTGCAACACCCCAACGGCTGGTCACCGCCATGTTGGCCTCAATCAACTGCACTTGAATCACACGTGCCTTGTCCCACTCGTCTGCCAAGGCGCACTCCCGAATGGCCAAGCATTGAGCAGGTGCGATGTTTGCCAGCGCGAGCACCCCGCCCACAGCGCCGACAGACAACGCAGGCAAGAGAAAACTGGCAGATCCCGCGAGAATTTGAAACCCGTCGCCCAGCCGCTGATGCAGTGCCCCCATCTTGGCAACATTCCCCCCTGAGTCCTTGAGGCCAATAACATTGGGGTGATCGGCAATGGCGGCAATCGTCTCCACATCCAGATCCAGACCCGTACAGGCGGGCATGTTGTAAACAATCAACGGGATGTTCAGAGCATCGGCAACGGCATGAAAGTGCCGCACAAGGGCTTGCAGTGTCATCCGGCCTCGATAGTAGGAAGGCGGCAGGACAAGCACTGCATTGGCACCACAGCCTTCAGCACGTTGCGAAAGTTCGATCGTCTCGTGAGTGGACAGACAGCCTGTGCCCGCGATCAGCAATCGATCCTGGGGAATGAGGGCGCGTGAAGCTTCGAGCAGCGCGATGCGCTCCTCAAAGGTTTGGTGGACGGCTTCTCCATTGGATCCAAGAATGACGTAGCCGCTGAGATGGAACGAACTCAAGAAGTGAATATGAGAAGCAAGCGCCTCGAAATCGATGGCTCCTCTCCGATCAAATGGCGTTGGAATCGGAGGAAAGACTCCATGAAGTTCAAGCATCCGGTACGACACAATGCCTCCTTGGCCGCTCCAATCAGCAATGTGAAGTCTCATTCAATCGCTTCGCCAGTTCAAGACCAAGCGACTAATCTCCTGCAGCCCTAGGCACGATGATTTCAATTCGAGCCTCGTAGATCATCTTGCGGTCGAGATCTCGCCCCGCTTGCTCAAGCATGAAGCGAAGATCAGGGCTCACCTGCTGTGAGAAGGCGCGCTCACCGTTCACCAGGACCGTGATAGCTGAACCAAGATCGAACTGCTCGCTGCTGAGAAGAAGCGTAAATCGGGCCACGTGTCTGACCTGCACGTGAATCTCATTTCCGTTGGCTTGGGCATGGATCGATCCATACAGCTGAGGATGAGTGTAGGCTGGCTTTCCACGAGGCAGCCATCCTTGAAGGATCACTGATTGCTCGCCTCGCACAACCTCGGCCTGTACAGGATCTCCGGGGAGCTTGGCGGCAATTGCCGCCTCCATATCCTCGGCCGTCACGACGTCCACATCATCGATCTGCATGACACGATCGCCCACTTGCACGCCCAGCGTGTGCGCGACCGAGCCTGGTTGAAGCCCTGCAACAGCGAATTCGCCAGGCGGTACGTAGGCGAGTGCCACACCGAAGCTCAATGGTTCCTCAAGAAGGCTTACGTTTCGTTCCTCGAATAGCGCGTTGTTGCCGACGTCAGCAATTTCGTCTATTCGGATCCAATCGCATCGTCCCGCATTCGCAGACTCGGTCTCCCAAATCACCTCATCACGAAACGGATCGCGAGAGACTGCCATGAGGAATGCTTCGGTCTTCGGTCGCTCCAGCCCGAAGAACGAGACGTTGTGCCCTACAGGATAGGTTTCCCATGCAAGGTGAACGCCCATGCTCAGAAGCTGTTCGACATAGACGGCGACGCGATCGATCGTGACAATACCATCGACCAAACCATTGGTCGCTCGAATCGGTCGATTGAGAAGATTGGATGGAAACACAGCGTATGCGCCATAGCCCTCAATATCGAAGTACCCGTTGTATGACATGAAACCGGCCCACGGAGTTGGATTGTGCGCTGCCTGCCAAATAGCGCCAGCCCCTCCAGCAGAGTAACCAGAGAAGAACACGCGGTTTTCGTCGATGTTGTAATGCTGCTTGAGGTACTCAAGTTGGCCAAGCAGATTTTCTTGACCTGAGATGCTGAACCAGTTCACGCCGCTGTAGGCAGTCGGATAAACGAGGATCCAACCCAACTTGTCAGCACTCGGCTGCCAGATGCTTCGTCCCGCCAGGTATTCTTCTTGCGTCACCGGCTCTTGCAGGCTGCCGCCGTGCAGTTCGAATAGCACAGGACTGGAAACCGATGGATCGTAACTTTCAGGAACGTAAACGTGAAACGGACGATCCAAACCATCCATACACGTTCTGGTTTGGATCGTCCAGCCAGTACCCTCGACAGGCTCGAACTTGATTCCACTACGAAGAAGCTCTGCAATCCGCTCGATGG
>JAHITR010000165.1 GCA_018817505.1 Candidatus Bipolaricaulota bacterium
GCGCATCAAATGGGCCGCAGTGATCTCATAGTCCAACAATTGACTGCCAATCGCTAAGGCAACCAGAGTCCCTACGGATATCATCGCGGTAACAGCAAGCGAATCGCCTAGAATACGCGACATCCCTAACACTGATCGGCGCACGGGCACACCATAGAGAGTCTGCGCAACACCGGTCTCCAACTCGCGGCTCACTTCACATGCGCTGACAAGCATGCCCACGAATGGCAGAATGATGAACAGCCAGAGGGAAGAAAGGCGCAGTGGGAGCAAGGTGCCGCCTATGATGGGGTAACTGTGCAGGTACGCGAAGTTTGTCGCCTCCCAAGCCTGCGCGTGCACGGCTCCCTTTTCGACGTCCTGAACTGGAAACGCAACCGGATTCCCGGCAGACACTTGCTCATATGCTGAGCCGTATCCTTCCATACGCTCGGCTGCCGATAAAAATCCAGACAGCAATAACGACATCGTCAGCAGAGACAGCAACAACGCAGCTAACGATGTAAGTCTCTTAACAGCAAAGAACTTCGTGAGGTAGAAGAATGCTCTCATGGCAATCCCACTTCTTTTCGCAGAAAGGCTACCCCACCGATGGAAACGGAGATCAGCGCTGCTATCGCCAAGGCAATGGCCTCTCCCCTAATACTGTAGCCTCTACCAGGTTCCTGAATCCCCCCGCATTGCATACAGCCCGCGCGTGGGATCGGCGAGTACGACTCGGTGATCCACAGAATGATTCGTATCGCATTGGCGGGTGTATGCTGTACGGCACGCCAAGCAACCCAATGAATCTTGGACTCGGCCGGTATCGCTCCGCCCTGCGAATACTCCAGATAGGCCTCACGATGGTTGGCTACATAGGCTCTACCAATCGATTCTCTGAGAGAAGGCATCACGCCCACCAATATCATGAGAATGAGCACGCCCGCCATCAGAGCTGTTATTCGCTTCCTGAACAGGATTCCGAGCGACAAGCCAACGCCACCAAAGACGAGGGCATACAAGGCGGAGTATGTGAGCATGAGCGTCAGGAGTCGGACAAGCTGCCAGGGGCTTGGTATCGTCAGAAGCAACAGGACCATTCCACCTAGCCAGGCAGCGAAGCAAAGAAGGACAAGCACAACGCTCAAGGCAAGAACAT
The DNA here is from genome assembly GCA_018817505.1 of Candidatus Bipolaricaulota bacterium. Lineage (GTDB taxonomy): Bacteria > Bipolaricaulota > Bipolaricaulia > UBA7950 > UBA9294 > SPBW01. The sequence goes on from JAHITR010000165.1 coordinate 1,142, forward strand.
GGCTCAGGTAGAAGGTGCTGCGGCGAATGGGGGCGGATAGCACCGTGAGCACGGGGCTATCGCGATGGGGCGACAAACTCGCACCGATGAGAAGGGCGATGAACGGAATCATGACAACAACGAGCCCTTCTGGTGTCTCGATTGGAACCTCGGATCCAAAGGCGAGCTTCTCGTCGAAGAGGATCGTCGCTTGATCCTTGAAGTCCGAGGAACCTGCCGTCTTCATGAACTCAATCCCATTGGATACCATCCGGAGTGTTTCCGCTTGCTCGACCAAAGCTCGGATCGGCTGAAATGAGTCTTCGCCGCTTCCGACCACTACAGCAATGCGCGTCCCCACTGAGAGCATCATCAGGACAACCATCACACCGATCAGCACAGCTGCGACCCTGCTCTTCAGCGTGGACCTGAGAAGGAATGCGACCGCGTGCAGCATCTTGGCGCCAGGCATCCGCTTCATCCTCCATTTATAGGTTCGCGTAGTTAAAGATCGGAAGCTGTTGTCTTTATCCCGCGTGGTTCATAGGTTCATCGGGCATGAGGGCTTTAAGCCATCGCGTTCCCGCGGGGTCTATAAATAATCGGAGAGGCAGGTCCTCTCAGCTAGAAGGTTTGCCAATCCGAGGGGCCCAACACTACCAGCAATCGCACAACCACCCGCTGTTGTCCCACACGTACCCGACGTCTAGGCAGAACCATCTTGTGTATTCCGTAAGCGCTACCATTTCCGGCTCGCTCGGACAATCTTCTACAGGAGCATAGCAATAATCGTCGTCCTTCATGCAGGGCGTATACTCGCAGTATGGCTGCGGTCGGCAAGATGCAATCACGAGCATGCAGATACTCGCAGCTGCCAGGAGCCCAAGTACCACTACAATCAGTATTCGTCTATTCATCTGTCTTACCTGCCTATTCACCACC
>JAHITR010000166.1 GCA_018817505.1 Candidatus Bipolaricaulota bacterium
CAATACCCCCGGGAAGGATTCTGAACCTGGCTGGCCAATGTCGGAACGCTCTTGGCCAGCTTGTTAGTTCGCTCCGATACGCCGTGCGAACTAGGCAGGTCGATCCTGGGAGGGTAAAGCAAATGCGGGACTGATGTCCCGCATTTGCTTTACCCCCGACAGGATTCGAACCTGTGGCCTACGGTTTAGGAAACCGTTGCTCTATCCTACTGAGCTACGGGGGCTGGTTAGAATTCTTCGAGCATTAGGTATAGCTGCTTGGCTGAGGCTTGTTCGGCTTCTTTCTTGCTGTTGCCATAACCACGTCCACGATGCCCGGCAACCGCAACTTCTACGTGAAATTCCTTCTTGTGCTCGCGACCTTTGGTGTCCATGATGGTGTAGTTCGGTCGGCACCCAAACTGTCGCTGCGCGGTTTCTTGAAGCAGGCTCTTGTAGTCGCCAGTAGTCGATTGCTCCTGCAAGAACCGTTCGATGTCGTCTTCAAGGCAACGGACCACAAACTTGGCGGCAAACGAGAAACCTCGCTCCAAATACAGGACGGCAACAAGCGCTTCAAATGCGTTGCCTCGGTTGTTGGGACGTTCGCGCCCACGGTTGGCTTCTTCACCCTTGCCCAGCCGCAGATATTGATCGAGCTCAAGTTCGGTCGCCTTTTCAGCCAGTAGCGGGCGACTCACGGCGACGGATTTCACTTTGGTCAGTCGGCCTTCATCATCTTTGGGATACTGCCGGAATAGGTAGCTGGTTACTGCAAGATCGATGACCGCGTCTCCGAGGAATTCGAGTCGCTCGTTCGATCCCCGCGGATCTCCCGTTTCGTTGGAATAGGAGCTGTGCAGAAAGGCGATTTCCAGGATTTCAGGCGGAATTCGCAGGTGTAGTTTCTTGGCCAGTTCTTCAATCGGTCGATGACTCATATCAATGCATGTCCTCTGGCGGATGTCTGGAATCTCGGATTGGCATCCGTTGTTACTTTTCGTACGGCATGATAGTAGATCTATGAGGAGACCGCTACTTTTGCCCCGTATGGTGGCCGCGTACTACACGAGACGAGTTGCGCCAGCAACAAAGGAATCCACACCTCGCGCCGGGAATTCCGCACCTCATTGGAAGTGCAGCATTGTCCTGGACTTGCCGCAACGATCTCTTTACCATGCGGTAGTCAAAACAGGAGATGCGAATGATACGAGTCCCTACGCAAGGCCGCTACGCACTGCGAGCGATGATCGATATCGGGCTCCATCAGGATCAAGGCCCCGTGTTGCGCCAGGATATCGCCACAAGACAGGAGATTTCAGCCAACTACGTTGCGCAGATTTTTCGAAAGCTGGCGTCAGCCAAGCTGTTGATTGGGATTAAGGGGCCCGGCGGCGGCTATAAATTGGCCAAGCCGTGCGAAGACATTCGCGCCAGTGATATCATCCAAGCCATTGAAGGCCCCATCGCCCTCGTTCACTGCGTGATGAACGAGGACGATGAGAAGCCGTGCGCACGCACTGTTCATTGCGCGACACATCGCATGTGGTCCAGATTGTCGATCAAGATGGCGGAATATCTGGATTCGGTCACGCTCAAGGATCTCATGGACGAATCCCTCGAATTGAGCGCGCTCCAGACCGATTCATTCACTCCGAACGTCTAGTCGATGTAGTTCCAGTCCTCTGGATCTTCAATCACGATCACCAATTGCGGCGAAGTCTCCACTGTGCCGCGCACTTCAACCGAACGTCCAATGCTGCCGCCGTCGAGTACGTGGTCCAATGCATCATCAATGAGCTCCACGGCGATGACGGCCGTGCCGTCTTCCAATGAGAACGTACATCCGCTGATGCATTGGGTGACAATGTGTCCACGAACCACGACTGCCTTGTTGGAATAGGTGGCCGCATGGGCAAATAGCTCATCGAGCGTATCAATGACAATCGGTCCTGATTTCGTTGTCGTGTCGCTTGCCACTTGCACTGGAATCTCCACTTGCGCAGCAGCAGGGGGCGCCGTCGGGGCAGGCGCCCGTACGGCTTCTGCTGTCACCGGTGCGGCTAGAGGTGGGGACGCCACGGCCATTGCCGCGGTCGCCGTGTTCGTCTCCCGGGCCGGGCTCGCGGCATTCGCTTGCGGCTTGTTTCCTCCGGCAAAGATCACGCCGGCTGCAATGCCGATTCCAACAACTATGACTGCTCCAATAATCCAAGTGGTTCTCGTCATGAGATCCTCCCATCCAGAACGTGAATCATGTGTTTGGCCTTTTGTGCAACGGTTTCATCGTGCGTAACAATGACCACGCCGAGATTCCTTTCGCGATTGAGCGCCATCAGCATGTCTAGCACATTCTTTCCTGTGGCCGTGTCGAGTGACCCCGTCGGCTCATCAGCTAGAACAATGCTCGGCGCATTCGCCAACGCACGAGCAATCGCAACACGCTGCTGCTCTCCGCCGGACAGTTGCGCGGGGTACGAGCGCAGCTTGCCCCCCAATCCCACAGTTTCCAGGGCAGCCGCAGCCTTTTCCTTCCCGCCCTTCACACCTGCAAGCTGCATGGGCAATAGCACATTCTGCAGTGCGGTCATGGAGGCATTGAGGTAGTACTGCTGAAACACAAACCCAATATGGTCGCGCCGAATGCGGCTCATCTGTTGGTCGGAGAAGGTTGAGATCAGTTGATCATCCACACGAACTTCGCCTTCTGTAGGCTTATCTAGACATCCGAAAATGTGCAGCATCGTCGACTTGCCAGAGCCCGAGGGTCCGACAATGGAGATGAAATCCCCCTCCGTTGCGGACACGGTGGCGTCTTTGAGCGCCCAGAATTGAGCTTCGCCTTGTCCATACGCTTTGGAGACATTCAACAAATCGATCTTCATAGTTCCCTCAGTGTCTTGATGGGCTGCGTCCGCGCTGCACTCATCGCTGGATAAAGCGAAGAGGCAACTCCGACAAGGATGGCGACGATCAAACAGATCACGACGTAGATGGGTGAGAACTGTGGCGTTGCCTCTAATCCAAACCCGCTCGTCTTGGGCAAGAAGAGCGTGGCAACGTATCCAGCGATCAATCCGACGACGCCCCCCACCAGCGACAGCAGAAGCGACTCGGTCACAAAGAGCTTGAATACGTTGAACTTCGTCGAGCCAAGGGCACGCAGAATACCGATCTCCTTCTTGCGCTCGAACACGGCCATAGTCATGGTATTCATCGTCGTCATCACGCCCGCGACAATGGCGATGCCCGTAATCAAAATGAGCGTCTGTTTGATCGATGCGAACAGCTCCATCAATCGCTCGAAGATGTCAGAAGGTGGGACAGCTTGGATGTCTGACATTCGCGCCAGTGTGTATTGGGTCCGGGTGGACTCCGTCACAACTTCCGTTCGAATGAGGACTGCGCTCAATCGATCCGCCAACCCAAGCACTTGTTGGGCCACGCTCAATGCAACAAACACAAACGTGTCATCCCGTCCATAGGTACGGTCAAGAACATGCGTAATTGGCAGTTCTACGCTGGTGTAAAGGCTGATTGTGACGATGTCGCCAACAGCAAGTCCGAGCTTTTCTGCAACATCGCTTCCGATAACTGCACCTTCGAGCGCATCGATCCCCCATTGACGAACCTGCAGGATCTCCTGAGTCGTTCCGTAGACGGATGACAGTTGCCCATTCACCTTGGCCTTTCCTACAACAACGGGAACGGCCAGAGCCACGTTGTCCACTGCCCGGATGTCTGGCAGCAGCTCGGCTGGAATGTGCTCGAAAGCATCCGATCCCTGCATCAACGCCAGCGTTAGCTCATAAGGGCAGCCCTCTGGAAGCAACAGAATGTGTGCCCCCATACCGCTGATTTCGCGATCCAGTGCGTTTTCGATACCCGCGCTCAATGAAAGCAGGGCAAACAGCGTGGCCACGCCGATGGCAATCCCGCCCACAGTCATAGCAACGCGTACCTTCCGCTTCCTGGCGTTGGCAAAAATGATCCAGCTCATGCGTCACATCCTTTGTTCATCCTCTTCATAGGCAGATCCATAGCCATTCAATGGCTTCCGGGGATACAAGCACATCAAGGTCCGCAGTCAGATGGATGTGCGACATGGTGTGGGTATGCGGCGCCAGGTATTCGGCAATCGTTTCGCCTGAGATTTGGTGGGTCAGAACGCACGATCCGGTGGTCTCAGGAGTGAAGCCTTCCGCTTGGATCGCAACCACGTAGTAGCCGTCGACGATCGGAATGTCGCCTTCCTCTTCGCGCCAATCAAGGCCCAGTTCAGCCAATACACCCTGATCCCCCAGACTCAGCAGCACATCGAGTGTCGTAATGACACCTGACTGAAACACGTCAGTCCTCGAGTCGTGAGCAGAGACAGCGACGTCACGGAATTCAACGGTGGCCGTCGAGCTGACCAACGTCACCGATGGAATGATGACGACCCCTTCGTTCTCAGCCAGGCGAGCGACCTGTTCTCGGAAATGCTCGTTGATTGCTTCTAGGCGGGAAGGATCTTCTAGATAGAGAAGAATGCTCATACCGTCCTTCACCGGGAACTGATCGATTCGGACCACAGTTTTGTCAAATCCTCCACCCTGGTAATGCGCGTCGTACCACCAACCAGACAGCCCGCTGAGCGAGCGAATGACATGAGTTTGCATCTCTTCATCAAACGCATAGTCGAGCTCAAACCCGTTTGTCTCAGCTAGATGGACGAGCACGTCGAACACGGAAAAGTGCCCTGGCAAGAAGATGTCCGGACGTAGCGTTGTAATGTCTGCAGGACTAAAGGTAAGTTCCCCAAGACCTCGGATTTCCAGGGTGCCGGTCTGTGTGGCCAATCTTCCCTGTGCATAACCGCTGGGGAGACTCCACCCCGTGTCCGTAGAGAGTAGCGACGTGTTGTCCGCGCCCGTCACCACCAACGGCACAAGGCTGGTCATCAATAACAAAATCAGACTGCAACGAAGAGATGCACCACGCAGGGGTTGAATCCATTCCTTCATTCTTCCTCCTCAGCAAGCGAGCTTTCGCATGCACGGGATCGGTTTCATTGACCGACTATTCCGACATGGAATAGTTTAGTACAGCATATTACTCAACTATAACATGCAATGCATCCGCCAACGTCCACATGTGTGTTGGCATTCGTCCCCAAATCCACAATCCCAAGTGACCTGAAGACACCGCGATGGTGAATGACCAACAAGGGATCGCGCTCCCCAATGTCCGAAGCTGGCATCATCAGTCGATGAGGACGTCAAGGGCGGCCACTGGATTGAATGTGTGATTTCAGCAAGTTGGGAGTTTCGATACACGAAACTCGGAAACCCGGAACCGCTGACTCTCGGGACCAGAATTAGAAAACAGGGCCGAAATGGTCCTGCTCTTTCATTGGGGCGGAGAAGGATGGCAACTGAACTGGCTCGATGTTGCAGTTGCTCAGGGTCTGTAGCATGCAAACGCGTACCTGCAGTATTTTGCAGGTTCTCCTGCGGAGAACAAGAGAGCTACAAGCCAGTTTCGGGTCCACTTGATTCGCTGTCCTGAGGGACACTGAGACCGTCAAGATACTCCTGGATGCTGTTCAACTTGGGGAACGGAGTATCTCCATAGTCGCGCAGGTAGATATCTCCGGCTGCGGTTCCCACCACATCTCCGGCCGCGCTGAAGTAGTAGAAACGGCCATCGGACAACTGGGCGCGGATCTCAGTGATACCATCTCCGTTCTGATCTACAACCGCCAGCTGCGTGGCCTTGGCCCGAAACACTTCAGGGTCGATGTTATTGATCACCCAATACCAGATCTGAGAGCCCGCTGACTCCCCTAGCAGTGGAGTCGGCCCTTGGCCCTCAATCTCCAGTCCGCGGAACGCAAATATCACTTGAGGGTTCCACCATGAGGCCTTCAGCGAATTGTTGCTCGCGCTGATGACGGTAATGGGAGACTTCTCTTCCCCCACTAGTCCTGAAACAAGGGTTCGTACGTACCCAGGGTGCCAGTATTCGGCCAACACCGAGCCACCGATGTCGAAGACCATGATCTTCGCTGGATACCACGTCTGATGAGCAAAGGCGACAATCAACTCGTTCTTGCCATCTAGATCTAGATCTGATGGATAGATGTGGGTGGTAGAGAACCTGTCGAAGGTCTCCTCGTCTGGGCCTTCATAGCTGCACTCTCCCTCCGGTACGGAGTACTGCCAAAGTAGCTTCCCAGACGAGTTGAGCACATACAGTGCGCCATTCCCATCTGTCGTTGCTGCGCTGCCAACAGCGACCAAGTCAATCGGATCACTCGTGTCCGAAGAGAACGTCCTGGTGGTGAAGATCTTGGTCTGAGTCGTGAAGGTCCAAGACGAACGAGCAGGGAATACGGCGTTTCGATGAACACGTATGGTTTGCTGATCTTCCAATACCTCAACTCCCTCCACAGGGTAGTTTCTTCCTCCCAAATCAAGAAGCAGAATTAGCGGGGCAGCCATGAGGAGGGCAAGGGTTGCAGCTCTCCATAGGTAGGCTCTCCATTTGATCCGATGGATTCGTCGCAACTGCCTGAGCGCTCCAGACGTCAGAGGAATACCAATCGCCGAAAATCCCGAGGAGCCAACGTCCCGCTTGTGGCCCTGGACGACCGCATAGAGACGTTTCTTGTAGAAGATCGGACTCCCGCTTTGCCCTGACTGAACGGGGATATCAGTTATCACAGTTCCACCATCTAGGTCCGTACTGACTGAGATCGCTTTGCCTCGCTGCGTAGTGGAAGCATCCTGTCCGGGCAGTCTCGATACCACAGCTACCGGGTCGCCAGGCGACACGCGCCATGCCACACGGGGGAGTCGAGGAATTGGCTTCAATTCTCGCATGCTCTCCTGTGGCTTCGACAAGCGCAGAATCACCAGGTGGTCGTCGGTGAGATGAGATTCGGGAACTGCCATGACAGCGCCAAATTGGACGCCGTCAATCAAGACCACAAGACCCGGTTCATCCTCGACCATTTGCGCAGCGTGTTGAGGCACTAGTAGGGTGAGCGGCTTGCGCTTCAAGATGATCCCCACGCACGTCTCTGTCAACCGGGGAGCGCGAAATTCGACAGAAACGATGCCGCGTGCGAGTCCGAATCTACCCATCTATCTCCCGCTGCGATAGCTCAATCTGCTCAACAGACAGCTGGAGTGAGTCGATGAGATGGATCGGACGCTCTATCCGAATGGCCGCAGAGCGAATCGCAGAGGACAAATTCTCGGGAAGCGGTTCAAGCTGTAGCGCGAAAGATAACGTGTCGTTCGCAGATGCCTTGTCACGACCAGAGCCCTCACCTGCCCCTGAACGCAGAGACCTCGGTCGGCCGTCAGTTCTTGCGACTCGGCGTTCTCGTTCATACCGTGCAGTAGCCCAGAGCTCCATCTCATCAACAGTGAGTGCTGATGAAAGAGCAATGACAACAGTATGAGGAGGCGCGGGCTTTCGTTCGCTCTCAAGGGCAGAGACATAGACAGTAGAGATGCCTGCAGCGTCAGCCAGCAGCTGTTGCGTCGTCCCTGAACCCGATCCTAGAGCTCGCACTATTCCGCCGAACATCTCTCTCCTCTCGAAGGCCGCGAGAAACAGTATGCACTAGGAGGCGGCCGCGGGCGAATAGGCTTCAAGGAGATCGTCTGGTTCTCCGGTTTGGGTCGGATGGCAAGGGAGTGACTAGTCTTCCGATCAGCTATCATGAAGAAGCCGCCCCCGGTGAGAGTGGCTTCCTGTAATCAGGGCGAAGGACTACTTTCGAACTCCGTTGGCCGGCTAACAGCCGTCTCGAATGCGCCTCGCCTTGCGGAATCTCGTCTTTGTGAGTGATCACTCTTAGGATTCATCTGCGCCACCATGCCGGTCAGTTTTGCGACTCTCTCTTCACGAAGGGAACACATTGCTGAAGTTCGAGCCACTTGGGCTCCAGAGGTTATCTCGCCTTGACATTGCCGGGGGTACCAGCGCACTGTTGTTCTGAGTGTCTTGAGATGTTTCGCAACTCCAATGCAAGGACGAATCGAAATCGCTGAGAAAGGGAGATTACATGAACCGGCCAAAACTGCAGCTCACACATCGCAGCCTTGTCAGCATCATGCTCGCTACGATGCTCTTGCTTGCAGCGTCACATCAGCCCAAGGGAGACCTGTTCAGCAAAGGATCGCCAGTCGGCGATTCGAGGAGCTGGGCAGTGGCTTTGGCGGATCTGGACGAGGATGGCGATCTGGATGCATTGGTGGCAAACGCAACTGGAGGCAGCAAACTCTGGATCAACGACGGCAATGCAGCGTTCGCCGAACATGAGCAACGTCTTCCCAATGCACGAGCTGCACAACTTGCAGACATTGACGGAGATAGTAGTCCCGATATCCTTCTCGCAGATTGGAGCGGCCCATTCTTGGTGTGGCGCAACAACCGAGACGGAACCTTTTCTGAAGTTCCTCAAGACCAGCAGTTTGGCGGAGCCATCGACATGGCCTTGGCTGACCTTGACGGCGATGGCGATCTTGATGCCGTGCTAGGCCGAAGCGGTCCTGATGTCATACTGCTTAACAATGGGTTCGGTGTATTCACGGATACCGGGCAACGCCTAGGCACTAGTATCTCCGCAGAAGTAGAACTGGGCGATATGGATTTGGATGGCGATATGGACGTGGTCGTAGATGGATGGGATGGCGACGGGCACGTTTGGCTCAACGATGGGGCCGCCATGTTCAGCTCAAACTATCCCCTGACCGGTCCCGATTGGCACGTCAACGGCTTGGCACTGGGTGATTTGGACGATGATGGCGACTTGGATGCGTTGCTTGTCTCCTCTCTCTACGACTCGCACCAGGTCTGGTTGAACAATGGAGCTGGACTCCTCGTCGATAGCGGCCAGCGCTTGGATGCTCCCGACGGTTATGGTGCACAGCTCGGAGACCTCGACAATGACGGAGATCTCGATGCCGTAGTCATCGTTGGCGGAGAACCCCGCATCGGGATTGCAGTATGGATGAATCATGAAGGTAGGTTTGTCTCCGTGCATATCGAGGCGGAGGAAGCTCTTGGACGCGACGTTGCCCTCGGTGACCTCGACTCCGATGGCGATCTTGACGTCTTCGCTGCGTTCCTTGAATACAGGGGCGGCTTCCAGCCTCGACCCAATCGCATCTGGCTCAATTCGCTGTACTAGCATGATGGCAGGCTCGTTGCGCTGGCGCTTCGAGAAGAAGGATGAGTTGGCGCGATGCGATCTGCGCGAATGTTCTCACCCCTGCAGCATAAAAGCAGAAGACCAACGGACTAGAAATCTGCTGGTCTTTTGGTCATGAGCGCGAAGGATGGCAACTGAACCGATCTGAAAATGTTCAGTTGCTTGGAGTTTGCCTCATTTGGCGACAGCAAATGCTACCTTTGCTCGTCAAGGAGAACGGTCTTGAGTTGACGTTCTCCAAAGCGATTGAGCAAAGCGAAAGAGCCGTTCTCCCCCTCCCAACGACAAAGCCGCCAGGGTTCTGCATACCCTGGCGGCTTCGCTATTAGGGCAGAGAAGGATGGCTGCTCCGCGAACGCATAGCGTTCGACGAGCAGCTTGGAATTTGCCTCGCTTAGCGGCTGCAAACTCCATCCTACGAGCGAAGAACTGGAAGGATTCTGAACCTGGGAACTCAATGCTCGCATTGAGTTCCTTGCGAGTTTGCGATCCCTGCGGGTTCGAAGCGAAACTCAAGGTCGAACCATCGAGTCCTAACAAGAAGCCCAGGGAGGTCCCCTGGGCTGTCTGTTAGGGCTAGAGGACTACTTTCGAACTCCGTTGGATGGCTATCGATCGGACGATGTGCACTGCCCTCCTGATATCTAGCTCTGCTGTCTGATCAGAACGTGTTACCGCTTTCACAGAAATTGTCAGTTTCTGCTTCGCTCCCTTTAAGGAGAGAACACGCTGAGCGAGTTCGCATTTCCCGTGCTCCCCAGGAGTACAGCAATCACTGATGTAATCCTCTGCGTCCGCTGTGCGTGGATTTCATTATCAGATTCCCTGTTGCCCATCGATAGACGGCGTCTGCCCTCTCGAGTGCAAGTCCCCCGGGGCACACTATGCTATTACATTTGAGGGCTTCCATTGATCCAGATCCCCGTTCTGCTGTTGAACCAATTTCGGGAAGCAAGTCACTCCTAGAGAAAGGCAAGCCGCTGCGTGGCACCCCGATTGCGGCGGAGACTCGCACTGTGCTTGGAACACTTAACGTTCCAAGCGTAGCCAGTAGGCACGCGCGAATGGGATGGGGCGACAACAACCAAGGGGAGAAGAGATTCGCTCGGTCTGAAGGCACTCATCCGAATTGGCTCGCGTGAGGAGGCGTTGTATGATTCCTCTGGTGATACATATGATGCCATCGACATCTGTCCGATGTAGGTTCAACAGACTTCTCGCTGCAACGTTGCTAGTTCTCGGCTGTTTTGGACTAGGCCAGATGCAGGCTTCCGACGCGGATTCTGTTCCGCTTGTTGAGCCTGTGGAAGCTGCGGATGCTGGATGCCGGGTAATCCTCTTGGGGACATCTCAAGGGAGAACCTACTTCGAGGCGGAAGCATCGATCGACTGGGAGTTCAGTCATTGGTCAGGCATATGCTACTTGAATCGAACGTTCGAAGTTAGCTACATACAGTCTTCCGATATGGCCCCCACGGCAGTCTTCAAGCCACGCGAAGCATGTTTATGCTGCGCTCAAGCATCGTCCTCTATTCCCGCTGACTCTGTGACCCTCAACATCCCAGACGGCGTAGGATCATGGCAAGCTTTCTGCATGACTCAGAAGCCTGGGTGTTGCACTTCCGGAATCCCCAACATCCAGAGACTTGGCGGCACGTCGATCCGATATCCTACGATAGGAAACGCGTGCGATGCCCTAGTTCTCTCGTTCGATAATCCATTTGATGCCGCGGAGTTGTTGGCAGATGGAATCAGGATTCGTGTTTCCTCCGATCGCACCGCACAGGTGGAAGTTGGCCTGGGATCTATTGATCCTGCCTACGTCGATCCCGGTACCGGCGTTCAAGAAGATAGTGGCAAACCTGGAACCGCAGGATGCAGGATTACGACGGGCCCTGAAGTGATGACATATGACCTTCCCTTTGCGGCTTTCGGCCTGCCGGAGAACACGAGGCACTTCTACCCGCATCTTTCGCCGGAAGTGAATCCTCAGGCGATTACAGAAATCTTCCTGCGGCCCCATCAGTCTCAGCAAGCCGTGCTCACAATCCACGAGTTGGGATTCTATCGCAATTCTGCTGTCACGACCTCGGTTACGCCCGAGACCCCGAGTACGTCGATCAATGCTGGACTTGGGCAGGAACCCGAGACTCGTACGCCTGAAATCTTCCTCAAGGACCCCGGACTCGACATTCTGGTCGAGTCGTTTGAGGACTGGCTTTTCCTTCCAAGTTGGGACGTGCATGCACCGAGTGAAGCTCATTCTCATGGATCAAAGAGCCTGACGAACTTCCAATTTCAGTACGGCGACTACGGGCCCATCTACAGCCGACCCGTCCCTGACACGATCCGAGATGCGCAGTTCGAAGACATTGATGAGAACCCGCTGGTGTTCGAGGATGGAGAGACCGCATACTTCAGCCTTCTTAATCCTGCGTTCCAACAACATCTGATTCTGCAGGTGGAGGCGATGGTAGATGCTGGAGCAGAGGGGATCTGGTTCGATGGCCCGGAAGGCGCGTTGCGTGGATTCGAGTTTGGTGGCCCGTTTGACGAGTTCTCGCTCGAGAGGCTACGCAACGATCTCGAGGACACCTACTCGGACAGCGAGTTGCTGAACCTAGGTATCCCGGATATCGAAGCGTTTGACTACCGCAGCTTCATCGTCGAGAACGGATACAGGGAATTATGGCTAGCCGATCCCGGTAGCGTCCCGTTCTTCGATGCATATCGAGCCAGCATGTTGTCCTCACAGCAAGAGTTCCAGCATGCCTTGTTCTCAGGAGCCAAAGCACAGGCACGTGAAGCCGGACGTGAACTCGCAATTTCCATAAACGCAGATCCGTTCTCTCTGGTTGTTCCCCCACTTGCTGAGTTGCTCGACTTCTTCTTTGCGGAGATCTGGTACTTCAAGGGTGCGGGCGATCCATCGAATGTCTTGTGGGACACATCGACAGGGTTTCCTCTTTGGCCATGGTTCAAGTACGCAGCCGGACAAGGCAAGTACACGGCCGTGTTACCACCAGCCACGGACTACGAGTATCTCGCCGGCTTGCCGATCAAAGAACGAACAGCACTTGTCCTCCACATCCTGGCCGAGGCGTGGGCGAATAGGGGCGCCTACTCGGTAAGCATCCACCCCGAACTCGATACCTACATGTTCGATCGAGAGGAACTGTATCCCTACTTCGCATTCGCTCGCGAGCATTCAAGGTTGTTCGAAGACGTCGAGTCTTTCGCAGATGTGGCAATCGTACCTGCTCCGCATCCGGCATTCCCGCAATGGCACGAATCGCGAGCAGCAATTGGGCTCTCACTCTTCCTAGGGACGAACAACATCAACCATGATATCGTCCCTAGCTACGCGCTAGGGGCACAGAAGATGGCGCTAGCCATCGGCTCTTCCTGGTCCAAACCTGAGATACAGGATTTGCTGACGTTCGCAAGGGCAGGCGGAGTGCTCGTCATCTTCTCGGAGGAGTTTGCTACACTAGATGAGATGCAGCGCCCCATCTCCTATGTTGAAGTCGAGCGAGCAAAAACGGTGGGAGAGATTGAGTATGGAGCGGGAACTATCAAATATGTGGGGCAAGATCCCGGCTATCACTATTATCGCACATTGGATGAGCTGTCTATGCAGGACATCGGCGAGTTGGTTGAGTCAGTGACACTACGTGCAGAGGCTCCTGAGAACGTGCGTGTTGTCGCGTATCGAGGCGATACAGGCCTTGTAGTCCACATCATCAATTACGAATTCGATCACGGTCGTCCTGTCGAGCTCCGTAATGTGCTAGTCGAAGTTTCCGCCCCGCAAGGCACGCCGGATGGTGTGTGTCCCTCGTTGATCTGCAGCCCAGATGGTGACAGCACCGAGCAGGCACTGGCGGAGATTCTCGACGGGAGGCTTCGCTTCGTGCTTCCATCCTTGCAGATCTGGAGCGTTGTGGAGGTACTCCTTGACGAACGCGATTGAGCGGACCCTGTGATGTTCCTTGGAATTCGGTCTCACACGTGAGTTGAATCTAGAATCTGCAGTCTAGGCGGCGCCGAATGAACCAAGAATCGCTGCTCTCATAATTGAAATATGCTATTCGTTACTGCTTTCACGCCACACAAAGACTTCGATCACCACGAAGCCATGCACTCACCGTGCGGTCCTCGCAATCCCCTGGTCTCCAAACTACCACACTGCAGGCAGAACGAGAGTTCTATTCACAGTCGCATAGGCTCCAGCGTAAGGGACTCGAACTACTCCAGTAAGAGGATTATGTTGGGGCAAGCTAGCCCGTCAGGATAGGAGCGCTGAATCACTTAAAGGAAGCGCGATTCAATCTGGCTATTAGGGCGGAGAGAAGGATGGCAACTGAACCGGTCCCCTGCTGTTCAGTTGCTTGGAGTTTGCCTCATTTGGCGACAGCAAATGCTACCTTTGCTCGTCAAGGAGAACGGTCTTGAGTTGACGTTCTCCAAAGCGATTGAGCAAAGCGAAAGAGCCGTTCTCCCCCTCCAAATGCCGAAGCCACCAGGGTTTCAGAGAACCTGGTGGCTTCGCTATTAGGGCCAGAGGACTACTTTCGAACTCCGTTGGGTAGCTAACTGCCATATCGAATGCGCCTCGCCTTACGGGACCCCGCCTTTGCGAACGCTCACTCTAGGATCCATCTGCACTGACCTTCACCTAATAATCCGGTCCACAGATAATGTCAGAATTGACAGTAACTGACATTTAGGGGGCAGGTCACCATAACTCTGCATTCTAAACCGGCGGGAGTGCTAGAGCAGCCCTTATCGGCCGCCCACTAACGAATCACTGAGCTCTGTCGCCGCATCGAGTATCGTGTCAAGACCCGCCTCTATGTTGTCGGTCCCAAGATCGAGGGATGGAGCATTCAGAACAAAAGGGAATCTCTCCGAGAACCCGTCTGGATACGCCAGATAGATGAGATAGAACCCAGGGAGCAAGTGCGCCGTATCGTACTCAAATCTATACTCCCGGCTCTCTCGGTCGAAACTCACCACATCGTGCAGGAGCTGATTGGGCTCCAGAACCGCAGGATAGAACGCGCCGGCACGGGAGGCAAGCACGTACGTGTATAGCTCGGCAATCACGTAGCCAGTGCTAATCGGAAGTTCGTTCTCTCCCAGGATGCGGGAACCCCCGCGTATGATGTCACCTACATTGTAGAAATAGAAGAACGAAACTCCGCCAAAGCAGAAGCCCCCTGAGCCCACAAGTGAATCGTGGACTTCTTGCTCCTCGGGAGTTAGTGACAGACCGGTCCTGGTTGCCCCATTGCCGAATGCTGGGTAGTAGTCCCATGGATCTGCTTCACTCGGGCACGATCCACCCTGAACACTCGGGATTGGTAGGTCGCCATTCTCAGCACAAGCCCAGCCAGAGATTGGAGGCGTGTCTGCTGAACTCAGCACCTCGTAGAAGACCTCTGTTTTGCTACAGATTTGCCAGGAAGCCACCGAAGCTTGCCAGCGGACATAATAGTTTGATCCCTTGACATACAATGGTTTGCCATTGGATTCGCGGCCGTAATCGTAGGTTCCATTCACAGCTTCAATTCCAGCGCCGGTTACGATGACGCTCTCGCAATTCGCTGCGCTGCAGAGGGCAGAGACGCCGCATACGAGCAGACCAAACAGCAGGACCAAGACGGGCGACACCACCAGCCTGTTCTCTCTAGATGTTCGCATTCCTCTAACCTTCCTCGTCTCGTGACCAGCCCTCACAGAGAGGAGAGGCCATCGTTTGACGCACCATACTAGAATGGCTGCCCTGTTCCAAATCTGGACATCTCTTCCGTATTCTCAAGTCACCGAACGCCTTTTCCCCTATCGAACAGCTTGTATCAAGACGCTGATTGCTATCCTGCGAGGCGCAGTGCGTTCGACGTTCCCCTCGCGGCTCCGGATAACCACACTGCAGGCAGAATGAGAGTTCTATTCACAGTCGCATAGGCTCCAAACCATCTCTACGTGCACTTGCGCCGCCAGTTGCCTCAGACAGGCAACCAAGCTACGATCGATCAATGAGGCTCATTGACGAGAAGTTCAGGCAGTCGCCGATGCGGTTCTTGGCTCAGAGCTTCCTCGCCTTTGCCGCAGTGGCAATCATCGCTATCTACCTTGGTGCTCTGACAAATGGCGCCGTCGTTGCCGCATTGGGCGCCAGCGCATTCATCGTGTTCGCAACTCCTGAGCACGATACGGCCCAGCCTCGAAAATTGATCGGAGGACACGGCATCTGCATCTGCATCGGGCTGCTCTGCTCCATTCCGTTTCGACTAGATTGGTTTCCAAGGACAGCGACTTCGATTGGCCTAATTGCGGCAGCAGCGGTCGGTCTTGCGATCCTCGCGATGACTGTGACCGATACCGAACATCCACCCGCTGCAGGGAACGCGCTCGCCTTTGCCATCTCCGCCCGCGGGACACATCACGTGCTCTTCATCGCGGCTGCGGTCATCTGCCTGGGAGTGATCCACCGCATCCTCCGCAAGTGGCTCCGCGACCTCACATAACACTCAAGCCACACCTAGGCTCTTCTGGGTTTTGGGATGAATTCTACTAGCATGGCTGACAGGTCCGATGTTCACCTCGTCGCGAAGGAGCCGCTCGTTGCCACTAGACAGCTAGGGCACACATTCAAATTCAGTCCCCCGAACTCTCCCATCACTACTCCCGCTCCGCCGGAAAGGTCCACTTCTGCGCTCTCCTGTAGGGGGCGACGAAAGAGGGGCGGTGGGCACAGCTACTTGTAGATCAGAAGGCCAAGGAGTTCTACACCCTTAGCCTCTTCCATTCATTCGGGCGGAGGATGGATGGATGCTCTTCGAGCAGCTCGGGAGTTCGCATTCGCGAACTCCTGTCCTCGGCACGAAGAGCAGGAAGGATTCTGAACCTGTGGGAACGCGAACGCTGTGCGTTCATTCGAGTTCCGCTTCGCGAAACGTCGTGTTATCGAGCGAGCAGTACCTTGGAGTCAGTTGCACTGACTCGGAGAACCCGAACCATCGAGTCCTA
>JAHITR010000167.1 GCA_018817505.1 Candidatus Bipolaricaulota bacterium
ATATAGTTCAGCCCCTGATTAACCTTCTCGACGCGCCCCGGATCGGAGTCGATGGCCACAACTGAGAAACCCTGCAAGGCGAACTCAACGGCAAGCGGAAGTCCAACATATCCCATGCCGATGACGGCAATGCAGGCGGTTCTTGATTCAATCCTCTGAAGCAGCAATTCATCGTTGGACATCTCAGCAATCACCCCACTCAAAGCGACCCTATTGTGCGCGCAAGAGCGTTGCTGGCCAAGGTCACCCGTCACTCGCATGCAGAGCCTGTGGTCAACGGAAGGTTCAAGCAAGGAATTGTCAAATCGACTCCTCATCCGTTGAGTGGCTGCATTCGTCGCGTTGCTGCCCCCGGTTGCGACCTTCCTTTGACCTGGCAAACAAAGACAGGGTGTTTGGCGGAGACAGTCAGGCCGCGTGGTGGACAACGCAAAAGGGGACAGGCTACTTTTCGGCTCTTGGTTTGCCAAAAAGTAGCCTGTCCCCTTTTTTCTCATCTCCGCTTCTTGGGGCGACCTCGGCGGACCGTCGACTGTAGTCCGTATCTGTTGCATATTTGCACGCGCCATTCCGATGAACCATAGGGAGCTTGTCGGTTCACCGAGCGGCGAACATCCTCAAGCTCAGCATCTGTGAGGGGCTGATTCACATACTGCGACCAGTCGCTCGGAAGAGATATGGGACTAGCGTCCACGAGCTGCTTCTTCTCTTGACCGATGGACTCGCGATGTGATGACCATCTCCAGTCAGCAGCTGAACTCACGAGGCCCCCACGAACTGGATTCCGTTCGACATACCTCATCGCGACAAGCAGGTGACTATCCTCTTGAATGAGAAAGCTCTTGAATCGTCCTTGCCAGACGTGCCCAGTTGTTTCGTATCGGCGGTGGTGACGACGCACATGACTCGTTAGGAGCCACTGCATGAAGCGACTCAGATCTGGACCATGAACAGGCCGTACAATCAGATGAAAATGGTTTGGCATCACACAGTAGGCGAACAGATCAAGCGGATGCCTCTCTTTCGCCTGGCACAGCAATTCCAAGAAGGAGTCATAGTCGTTTGCTCGGGTGAAGACGACTTGCTTTGCGTTCCCGCGATTGATCACATGGTATGCTGCGTAATCTGCTATTCCGCGCGCAATCCTAGGCATCGTTCACCTTCCCCAGCGCCTCATAAACACATATGACGTGCTAATACATTATATGGTTCCGCTCGAACCTGGCAACCAACACCAAAGAAACAGGGGACAGGCTACTTTTCTTCGTCAAGCCGTACGATCGAATAAAGTAGCCTGTCCCCTACTATCCTTCCCGCTATTCGACAATTACCACTTCAGGGTTCAGACTGATGCTGCGAGCCTCTATGACCCGATCCTTCATCTGCTGGATCAATGCAAGCACATCGCTGGCGTTATCTTGACCCTCGTTGATGACGAAGTTGGCGTGCACGCTCGAAACAGTTGCTGCCCCGACACGCAGGCCCTTGCATCCTGCCTGATCCAATAGCATGCCCGCTGGGGGTCCGTTCTCGGGGTTCTTGAAGATGCAGCCGCACGAGGCCCCTTGAGGTTGAGTTTTCTGCCTCGCTTCCAGTATCGAACGCTCGCGCTCGATACACCGCGCTGGATCATCGTGATGCAGCCTGAAATCTACCTCAAGGGCGATTGCTTCCTTTCTGCCCGTTCGCAGGCCGCTTGTACGGTATCCGAACTCCAAACGCTCCACGGGCCAATGCTGCACGCCGGATGGCGTCATCACACGAGCTCCCTCCACCACGGACGCCATGTCGCCGTCATGCGTGCCCGCGTTCATCACCAGGGCGCCCCCAACGGTTCCGGGAATGCCGCACGCCCACTCCATCCCTGACAGCCCCAATCGATTGAACTTCATCGCGAGACCCGCCAATGACTCGCCAGCAGAAGCCACAACTTGATCTTCGTGAATGTGATGTCCAGTTAGTTCTCGCGTGTAGATGACGACGCCGTCATAGCCCTGATCTGAGAACACCACGTTCGTACCGCCTCCAAGGACAACGTAGGGCAGGCTCTGTCGTTGAGTCCATGCAATGATGACACTGAGATCAGAGATCGTGGCCGGTTTGGCTAGCCAATGAGAGACGCCCCCGACGCGGATGGACGTCAGGGGCCAAATGGATTGGTTCTCTGTCACGAGGGGGGCGAGCGACGGGGGGATCGAAATCTTCATACGGAAGTCTCCTACTCGCTCCGGTTCCCCCTCCCGCTTTTGAGGTCTCTACCCGAAAGATCAGTGACCACAGCCGCAATTCTTGTCGGCCTTCTCCTGCAGGGTGAGCACATAAACGGTTGTGGTCGTTGTCGCTTGAGCACCACGACTATCTGTCACGGTCAGCGACACTGGATAGTCCATGCCGCCAGGGTTGAAGGTATACCACGCCGAGATGTTGTAGGAAGTGCGCTGCACGTCATTGCCAAACGTCCACTGGAACAGAACGATTTCTCCATCGGGATCCACGGATGAGTTGCCAAACCAGGCACTTGACTCCGTTTCGACCACATCCGACATCGGAGCTCGAATCGCGGCTGTTGGCGGAATGTTCGCAGGAAGCGTGACGATTGTTGTGTACGTCATGTACTCCGAGTCATAAACCAGGGAGGCGACGAGTGGGATATCTCCCAAATCGGGCTGAAAGATGTCAGGGTTTGGTACCGGCTCTACGGGAATCCATGCAACCGCCCCTCCAAGATCGATGCGCACGGCGACCCACACTTTGGTGGTGCCATTCGTCATCTGGCGAGATAGGATGGCGACCTGATATCCCAGTCGCTCCAGATTTCCCGCAGTGTAGGCAGCGAATTTCTCAGCAGTCCATCCGCCGACACCGAGCTTCTTCTTGGAGCCAAGATTGAAGTCGTTCAGCCTCGCCTGCAAATGACTGATCTCGCTTTCTAGCAACGATAGCTGCGCGGGCGAATATCCTGTTTCTCGCGGCTGAACCAGAACTGGAGCCTCCTGTGCCATGGCAAATGAGGAAAGGACTGCAATGAACAAAATACCGATGAACAATCGTCGAGCCATACGCCACCTCCGAAATGACATCATATCACGAAGTACACATCATGCGAGGCGGAGTTTCGAATGGAAGCGATTCTCTCACAGAGTCAGCGAACTGACGGCTTCGCTCGTCGCGAACTGACGGCTTCGCTCGTCGCGAACTGACGGCTTCGCTCGTCGCGAACTGACGGCTTCGCTCGTCGCGAACTGACGGCTTCGCTCGTCGCGAACTGACGGCTTCGCTCG
>JAHITR010000168.1 GCA_018817505.1 Candidatus Bipolaricaulota bacterium
GTCGGTCTTGTGGATTTTCTTCATCGTGTTGCACCTCTTGACTCTTAATCTAGCAGCAAATCGTGAGTTTCTTGAGCAGATGCGCTGTGGATTTGTTGAATCACGACTGGGAAGGTCGTACCCCTCGATACGTTCTGAGGAATCGGGAGCGAGAGACAAACGCTTGTTTGATGGTGCAGGAGGCGATTTTGCAGTTGATGCCCGCAGCCTCCCGCCCCCTCACCCGGAGATCGTTAATCTCTCGCCTTTCGGGGACAGGGGGCGTGTTGGTGACGTAATACCAAGCTCGCAAGGTGTCAAGAAGCTCGTGTATGCCGCTTCCCATACCCCCAAGAGCAAGCGCTTTGCCCCTTCGCGTGTTCGAAGGACACGTCACACTACTCCAGAAGGCTCTTGAGAGGGGCGATGTCTATGGATGGGGTGATGCTGAAGAACGGAAGGATAGGCCTTGGAGAACTCATCGTGTTCGCGTCTTGCTCGCCTATGGAAACCAGGTTTGACAGAATGGCGATGTTCGTCCTAGAGTCGATTTGAGGCAGGTGCTGAGATTTCGGGCGCTTTCGACTATAGGGAGGACGGGATGCGACAGGTACTTGCAGTGCTTGGACTGATATTTCTGGTGTGTTTCGCGGGGGCCGCGCAGTGCACTCCCGAGGTGGAGAACAACGATACGCTGGGACTCGCAGATGGACTTGGCAGTCTATCTGGCGGGCAATGCCGCTCTGGAGTGCTGGATTCACCAGGTGACGTCGACTTCTTCTGGTTTGATCTTCAATCCACAGGCAGCGTAACCATCACACTACAGTGCTGGGATGACATTTTCATGACGCTCTCCGATGGGCAAGGACGCTGGATCAACGGGGACAGTCACATAGGAGGTCAGGCAGCGACACAGCTAACGACCCGCCTAGCCGCAGGCAGGTACTTTGTTCAATTAGAGGCTGCCTATGGCGGCATCGCCGGGCGTTATGAAATCTCGGCCACTCTCAACGCTGCTGCTAAGCCTTCTGATTGCACACCAGAAGTCGAAAACAATGACTCGTTCGGCTACGCCGACGCGCTATGCACAGAAGGCAATGTGTGCTGCCGCACTGGCGCCATCTCTCCAGGCAATGATGTGGATGTGTATTGGTTTGAGCTAAGCTCCTCGGCAACTGTAAGTATTGAGACAGTGACTGCTGGAGATACCATGCTCTATTTGTACGACGCATCGAGCAATGCCCTGGCTGAGGATGATGACGGCGGTGAAGGAAGCGCCAGTCGCTTGACGACCTCTCTTGCTTCAGGTAGGTACTACGTGGCTGTCGTGTCCTACGGTCGTGACTTGATCATCTCACGATACGAGATCTACCTTTCAATCGCGGGCTCAGATGGCAGCGCTGATTCCGACGGCAACGGCCCTTCTCCTATCGAAGATAATGGATCAGCTACTGGCGATGCGCCCCCGTGGGGATGGTGGATTTATGGGGGCGGAATCCTGCTCAATGCGTGGGGTTCCATCGACCAGGATTGTGTCAGTGACTACGACTTCGCTCATGGACTCTGCGACAGGGAAACATTCTCGTTCACGGTGCCCTCAGACGGCTACATCGCCGTCGCCCTCATCGACGAATCAGAACAGTGGCTGCGAGCCGAGGTGCTCGATGCATTTGGCTACCACATTGTCGCCCGCGAGGGACCGCAGTCGTCCATCTACTCTCAATGGGCATGGGTCACTGCTGGCACATACACTGTGGAGGTCACCCCCGGCAAGCGCCTTGATCGCTCGGCATTCGAGCTGCACGTCTTCTACAGCGCTTCAGAACCCCATGGCGACTACCTTAAGACGCAATATGGTCCAGAAGAGCAATCGTTGTAGCAAAGCCAAATCAGCGGGCCCCAGCAGGCTCCCGTGAAACAAATAGCAGGCAGGACGGCGGCCGTTATTAGGACTAGCTCTTCGCCAGAGTAATAGGAGACGTTCTTTTTCTACAGCTCCCAAATCCGGGCGATGCGTGCGCCAATCTCGAATGCGAATCCACCAAGGGTCGCGTATCCGGCGACGATATAGGCATTCCATTGCTCCGCATGCCAGTCCACGCGCAGGTCTGCGATGCTGCCTGATAGGGAAAGCAGGGTGCCTGACACCCGGGCGCGTCCACGAGCCTTGATTGCCTCGTTCGACAGCCCGGGCAATGCGGTCTTGGCTTCGAGTGACGCCGTCATGTCGATTGCCGAGAACCCCGTGGGAAGCTGCGTTTTACCTTCTGCGAGCAAGCCGGCGAGGATATCAAATCCTGTCTCGGAATCTCCGATTCGAAGTCCTGCTTGCAGATCGAGGGTGCCTGATGCGGTGGTGACCCATCCGCCGAGTACGCGAAATGCACTGGCTCCAAACCGGGACTCGAGCCGAAACAGCGGCTGATCGCCAAAGATCCACGCTGGCGGTGTCACTTCGGCCACAGCGCCGATGGCATAGGGGAACCAGGGGACGAGATCGGCATCCGCCTCAGCGCGAATCGAGAACCAGTCCAGCGTGATACCGGCGCTGAGCAGCTGATGGATACCCAGGGTCGGCAATACGGCTGCGTGGGTTTCGGCATTCAGGAAGAATGGCTCAAGCACCAGGGAGCTGTTGCCACCGAGTGAAAACAGTGTCCCATTCGCCAATTCTGCGGTGCCTTCGACACGGACGTAGTCGGCAAACGTGCCTGTATCTGAGATGTTGCTGGCTGGCGGTGGTGGAGCGCCAAACGGCCACGGCTGCGGCTCGCTATCTCCCTGGGAATAGGCCAATCCTGTGCAAGCAAGAACACATAGCAACAAGCAGAGACACCCTCTCATTCGCTTCATCTCTCGCACCTCCGGAAGCATTCTAGCATTCCTTAGTTTGTGGTGCCTACTAGCCCATTTCGTGGCATCCTGTTGGCTCACCGGCTTTGCGTTGACCCCACAACTGGACATAGCGCTGAAGACAGGTTGGATTCGAGGACGTTCTTTTCAGTCCATGATAGAATCGGTCATACAACATGGACCAAGCGTCATCTACCCAGTCATTGGAGTCGTCGCTGGATTCATCGTGCTTTGGAGCGGCGTGGTGTGGCTGGCTGCTGTGGCAGGGGGATAGCGGCGGCTGGCAACGCAGTTTGCGAGTTCGACGCCATTTGACGGCGAGATTACACGATTTGCCACGGCACGCCTGCGGATGTGCGATTACAGCGGGGTCCTTTATCTCGGCGTGTCGAAGCTAGGAATCTCTCTTGTCCCCATAGCGATTTTCCGACCGTTCCATGCGCCCCTGTTCATTCCTTGGACGCAGATTGAGATTGCCCTGTATAAGAGAACGGCTTGGTATCGACAGGGCGTCCAA
>JAHITR010000169.1 GCA_018817505.1 Candidatus Bipolaricaulota bacterium
GCAAAAGCGGGGAGTGAGTGAATAGAGAGCAGAGTTCGCTACTCCTTGAGAAAGAGCGTCGTCACTGTACACGAAGTCTCTCAAACAATACAAGTTACGCATCGGCTGCGCCTCACGGCACCCACGACGTATTCGTCCAGGGGAATCTGACAGCTTGTCGTAGGCGGCTTGACTTCTCAGCCGAATTCGGGTTTGATTGATTCACGTTCTCAACGAGCACTCTGGTTTCTACTCACACTTTAGTCGGCGCCGGATCACCATTGAGCAGATTTCCCACGACTCAGCCTTGCACCGGAGTGTCTGGTTCGCCTTCTCACTTGCTTCCCTTGAACGATTTCACCAGGAGGTGAGTCGTGAGTACTGAAAAACGAACGTATGATGCCATCGTGATTGGTGCGGGCCAGGGCGGATCCCCGATTGCCGAGGCCTTCGCAAGCACGGGGTGGACGACCGCACTGATTGAGCGTGCAAATGTCGGTGGAACTTGTGTCAATACAGGATGCACACCGACCAAGACCATGATCGCGAGTGCGGCCATTGCAAACTGTGTGTCACGGGCCTCGGAATACGGCATTGAGGTCGGGCCGACGCAAATTCATCTGCGAGTCATTCGGGATCGCAAGGAGTCTTTGGTTCGATCTTTTCGCACCCAGAAACGTGCTCACCTGGATAGCATCCACGGACTTGATATTTTCGATGGCGAAGCTTCGTTTGTCGGCCCCAAGGCACTTAAGGTTCGCTGTCCTCAAGGGCACACCGTCGAGCTTGCATCGGAGATCATCGTCATTGACACGGGTTCTCGACCCTCTATCCCACCCATTCCCGGTATTCAGGACGTACCGACCTTCGACTCAACGTCGATCATGGATCTGACAACCCTGCCCGAGCACCTAGCTATCCTCGGAGGAGGCCCTGTAGGGGTGGAGTTTGCACAGATGTTCCGGCGCTTCGGCTGCACCGTGACCCTCGTTGAGCGATCAGGGCAGCTGCTTCCCCAAGAGGATCCGGATGTTGCCGCGGCCCTCAGCGCCATCTTGAGCGAAGACGGCATCACACTCCGAACGGGGTTCTCTGTGAAGTTTATCGAGCAGCAGGGGAAGGCGATTCGAATCCTCGGTGCCAAAGGGAACGGCAATCTCTGCGTAGTGTGCTCGCACGTGCTCATTGCTGCCGGACGAACGCCCAACACGGACACGCTAGGCCTGTCGAAGACAGGTATCAAGACAACGTCTGCCGGACACATCAAAGTGAATGATCGGCTGGAAACTTCAGTGCCGGGCGTCTTCGCCATCGGCGATGTCACCGGTGGGGCTCCTTTCACCCACATCTCTTACGACGACTGCCGCGTTCTTCGTACGAATCTTCTCCATGGCGGTCAGGCATCGACAGCGAATCGCATCGTGTCTTATGTCGTCTATGTCGACCCGCAACTGGGTCGCGTCGGCCTCTCAGAGACACAGGCCAATGCTGCCGGAGTCCCGTATCGGCTCGCCAAGATGCCGATGAGGCACATAGCCCGGGCGCTGGAGACCGGCCAGCCTCGAGGCTTCTTGAAAGCACTGGTTGATCCGAACTCAGGGCTCATCCTGGGTGCCGCTGTACTGGGCGACCAAGGCGGTGAGATCATGTCGATGATTCACGTCGCGATGCTTGCTCGCTTGCCCTATGAGGTCCTCCGGGATAGCCCGTTTGCCCACCCAACTTATGCCGAGGGTCTCAACAGTCTGTTCTCCACTTTGGACTCGCCAGCTGGTGGGCCCGTGACTCAGCAACCGCAAACTGAAGCCGTTCACTCTGGTGTTGGAGAAGCAGACGGGATGAAGTGCCGAGCACTCGTCGAATCGATCTAGAACCGATAGTAGGCAAGAGCAAGCCGGTTCTTCGAACGCAGCGATGTTTGCAGCAGCGCCCTCATTGCCTCAAGTCGTGCCACAATCGCTTCCGGTTCTTGAATTTTCGTGATTTCGTCGCTGATCACTGTGATTCCCGGGGATTGGATCACCAATCCAATGACAATTCGGTATTCGTCGACAACGGGGATCGGGAGTTGGATGGTGTAGACTCGATCGCTGGGGACGATGAATTCCGGGTACAGCGTCAACGAGCTCGGTGTCACGTGAACGAGAAGAATGCTAGAAGCAATCGTAGAGTCGAAAGTGCCCGGAAGACTCTGCGGATTGAACATCACTTCCACATGCGGGCGCCCATCGCGCATCAGGTGGAAACTGAATGCGTCTGCACGCGCAACCCTGTCGATATCCTCTTTGAGAACCTCCACGGCGTTGACCACTTGATAGCGCTCGCGATCATTCCGATACTCGCGAACGAGCGACTCTGAAGTGACGATGTGAGCCGCCTCAGGCTTCCCGCCATTCAGTCTGATCGACTTCGTCTCAAGGGCAAGCCATTGGCGGCAGATAAGATCAAGGGACATGTCGTGGTCGACCAGAATGTGGCTTTGCACATCCGCGGCATGCCCGGCGAGTGTTCGCGCCACCTGCAGAGGGAAGCCAACGATGTCCCGCTCGACGCCCCGACTGGCGTCGATGCGGAACAACCGCCCTTCGGCCATCCCGATATTCAATGAAGAAAGCTTGACCGCGTCGGTCCTCAAGCCCTCAAGACCTACGGTTTGAGTCTGAACCGCCTCTTTGAACGCAGATTCAAGCACCATCGTCGAATGAAGGATGTTGCGTGCAAACGCCGGGGATGCGGATTCATAGACGTAAATGAATTCATCGCCGATGAACTTGGAGAACAACGGGCGGCTGTGCATGTAGCGGCGAACCAGTTGTTGATAACTGGCCATGAATGCGCTCACTTGATCGCCCATCCCGGCGGCGGCCTCCAAGAAAGCGCTAAGCTCTCCTGCTACGACGATACCTTCCATGGTTCTTCTCATCCCCTTTCCGAGCGATCTCACACCCACGACTCGGAGGAAGTTGTGCAGTAATTCGATTCTATGGCGATTCAAACGCGGGAATCAAGGCCACCTTGGTTGTCTCTGGATGTCCACAGCTATGCTCAGGTTCAGCCTGTAGCTTCACATCTCAAGGGTGTGCCAGCATTCTCGGGACGCCCATGATCCAAGAAACACTGAAGGTGCCGCACCATGGACAGCAAGTTGTGCGCGCGGGGCGTCAGAGGGTGCTGAGTCGCCTCAGCACAGATGGATTTCATGTAAGCTTCGCGCCGGAATCCGATGCAGAAGGAATGCTAGAATCATGATTCCGCGGATGTAGCCTCGCTGAACAATCCGAGAATAAACGTGA
>JAHITR010000170.1 GCA_018817505.1 Candidatus Bipolaricaulota bacterium
GCTCGTAGCCGTAGGGCTTGATGATCATGCAGCCTCGCACGGGCGAGTTGTCTGCAAGATCGGCCATCTTGACGACGTCAGTATACCAGCGTGAATAGTCTTCACTCTGGGGCGTTACGCCTTTGTTCTCTGCCATGATGCCG
Organism: Candidatus Bipolaricaulota bacterium; assembly: GCA_018817505.1. Taxonomy (GTDB): domain Bacteria; phylum Bipolaricaulota; class Bipolaricaulia; order UBA7950; family UBA9294; genus SPBW01. The sequence continues at coordinate 144 of JAHITR010000170.1, forward strand.
TCCCTCCTTTTTGTGATATGGATTACAAACGGGCGTCTCGGGTGTCGAGACGCCCTTCTGTCCAAACATGTTACTGGCATCTGCCTGCAAGGTAAACATGGAGGGCACATGGAGACACCTGAGATTCGTGGCACGAATCTCCCAAGCAACTGGCAACACTTCGTGTTGCTTGTCAGTTGCCGTGTAACAGGGCTACAGGCGAAAAGATAAAACCCGAACGGCATTCACCATGAAGGGCATGAAGAAGCGAGCTATGCCATGAGCAAGCTCGTTGAAGAGAGGAGTTGTCGAGAAGAGAAGGGCAGCCTTGTCCTAGTCCCATCTCAAAGGAACGCATAGCGTTCCCTCGCGCATCAAGCCGCAAAGAACGCAAAGAAAAGCAAAGGTTCTCTACCATGAAGAACATGAGGGTCCAGAAGGAAGGTTTGCGGAATGCTCGACCCAGTACTCATCTTCCGCAGGGGCGCAAGAAGAACCATCAAAGTACCCAGGGGGATGACGTACACCCGCCTGCTTGTCCGCTCTGAGTGATTCTGCTAGGGTAATTTAGAAGTCCGCGCGTGGGCAGCGGGCTTCCTGTTAGCTAGGGCTAGATTAGGCATTCTGGCGCGGCTACGCTTCGTTGGAACAGTCGCTCTGCGGGGGAGGAAACGTGCGAAGGGTCATTCTGATCATTTCTATGCTTCTTGTTGCATCGCTGTTGTGTCATTCGGCGGGCACATTCAATTACTACGAGATTGATGATTCGGCATTTGCTGCATTCACCAACGTGTTCGATGTGACGGTGACAGGCTTGTATTTAGAGTTTAGCGCTCCCGTTCAGGTGGAAATTGTGCTTAGCCTTGGCGGAACGATGACGCTGATGTCCGATGTCGGCGGCAGGGTCTTCTTCTCAGGCAGTATTGAGCAATATGGCTTTCTCACGGTCGAGTGGTCGAAGGCCGCGGCAAGGCTTGACCGAGCGGCTTGGCTGAGGGGGAGTGAGCACTATGCCGAAGTGGATGTTCATTCGCCTCTGGCAAAGATCAACCTGCTGCCTGCTGAATTCCTTTGCGGAGAACCTATCCGGTTTATTGGGACGCGCTCAATCGATCCAGACCGGTTCCCCATTGTGAGCTACCGCTGGGATTGGGACGACGCTGTACGCCATTCCGGCGCCGATGTGTGTCGGGTCTATGATTTGCCTGGAACCAAGCTTGTTACTCTGACTGTGTTTGATGTCGACGGCAATTTTGGCGTGTCATCACGCTACTACTACGTGGATGAGGACTTCGACGGCGACGGCGTGCCGCGCAAGAAGGACGATTGCCCCGATGACGGAGGCAAGGCCGATCCGGGAATCTGCGGATGCGGCATCGCCGATGCGGATTCTGATGGCGATGCGACGGTCGACTGTGTTGATGGGTGTCCCAATGATGCTGCCAAAATCACCCCTCAGGTCTGCGGATGCGGCGTTGCCGATGATGATACGGATTCTGATGGAACCGAAGACTGCATCGATGGCTGTCCTACCGATGGCAGCAAGATTGATCCCGAAGTCTGTGGGTGCGGTGTGGCAGATGACGATTCCGATTCCGACGGGGCAGAGGATTGTATCGACGACTGTCCGAATGATGCCGATAAGACAGATCCTGGCGATTGTGGCTGCGGTAGCCCAGATACCGATGACGATGGTGACGGCACGGCCAACTGTATTGACAATTGTCCGAATGATCCAGGCAAAACGGACGGGGGGGTGTGTGGCTGCGGTACGCCAGACGATGATTCGGATGGCGACGGTACAGAGGACTGCTTCGATGTGTGCCCCGATGATCCCAACAAGACGTGGGATCAAGGACCTTGCGGTTGCGGCGTAGGAGATTCGGACGGCGATGGCGCGGAGGATTGCCAAGATGCGTGTCCCGATGATCCCAACAAGGACCTGTGGGAGGGTATCTGCGGCTGTGGTGTACCAGACGACGACTCGGACGGTGACGGCACCAAGGATTGCGAAGACGCTTGTCCGAACGATCCGCTCAAGTTCTGGGATGACGGAGCTTGTGGCTGCGGCGAACCTGAAACGGATACGGATCATGACGGCGTGCCTGACTGCGTGGATGCAGAGCCTGACGATCCCAACGTCTCCTAGCGAGTCTGTTTGAGATAGGGAAGCTTGTATTGAATCGGCAGCCTTCTCTCCAAAGGGTCGTTTCGTGCAGCGATCGCGGATTGTCCTTGATCTCTTCATAAATTCGGCCTAGATTGGTGTGTCGGACGTTAGTTTGCGACACGAGTTAGGAGGTGTGCGATGTTGCCGTTTAAGAAAATCGTTTGTCCTACAGATTTCAGTGAGCCTGCTTGTAAGGCGATCAAGGCTGCAGGAGAGATGGCGGAGCAGTTTTCAGCTGAACTGATTCTGCTCCATGTTGTGGGGCCCGTGCCTGTGCTGGAAACGCCAACGGGATTGGCGGGATTTGACGTCGCCGCCTACCAGCAAGAGCTGTCTGAATCAGCCAAGGCGTCGCTTAAGGCGAGAATTGAGAAACATGTCCCAAAATCGGTCACTGCGCGAGCCATTGTCGTTCACGGTGACGCTGCCCATGAAATCGTGAGCGTGGCGAAGGAAGAGGGCGCTGACCTGATTGTCCTGTCAACGCATGGCGAAGGCGGCTGGCGGCACCGGATCTTTGGATCAGTGCCCGACAAAGTCCTTCGACTGGCTGAATGCCCGGTGTTGATGATTCATATGGCGAAGGTTTAGGACATCGAGCTACTCCTCGAGTTGCTGGGCGGATAGGCGACTTGCGCTGTACACCGGGCAGCACGGAAAGTGGGAGTGGACGCCACTCTCTTGAACCAGATGTGAACTCAAGAAACGCGCGAGTTGCTCGGA
>JAHITR010000026.1 GCA_018817505.1 Candidatus Bipolaricaulota bacterium
AAGCCTTGATTGGGTACTGTGTCCCCTGAACCCCTTCAGCCTCTTCATGCACTTCATGGTGAACTCTTTTCCTCTCTGCGCTTCTGCGCGAGACGAGATTTGGTTTGGCTTGGCGAAATGTCAACAGACACGATCTAACCCCGAAGATTTCATGATTCTCCTCCGCTGGGCGAATCTGATGATCAGCTGATTGTGAACCGAATGCTAGGCAGAAGCTACGAACAGATGGTAACGGGTGGGTGAGGGAGAGTATCCCTTGCGATCGGCTTCCCTTCACACCCTACCAAAGTCTGATGGAAAGTGAAGGCAGACTCAATCGCAGGGTGCGTGATGGTGAATGACCTCAAGGAGGGTATTGATGATGGGCAAGCGACTCTTGGCTGGCGGTTTGGTGCTGTTGGTTCTGTTTGCATTAAGTGGCTGCATTGCGGGTACCAATGCGGCAGTAGATGTCCCTGATATGGATGGAGATGTTGCCGGATTCTGGACGGGCTTGTGGCATGGCCTGATCTCCTGCGTGACCTTCGTGATTTCGCTGTTTACGGACAAGATCAACATGTACGAAGTGCACAACAGCGGCAATTGGTACGACTTCGGTTTCATCCTTGGAATCAGCATCATCTTCGGAGGCGGCGCACGAAGCACCAAGCGAAGAAGGTGCAGATAAACAAGCTCTGCAAATGCATCTGACTGATGGGATGTCTCGGGAGCATTGACTGCTCCCGAGACATGCTCTCTTCCCCATGGTTCCACCCCTCCGACTCTTCATGCCCTTCATCGCATAGTTCCCTCTTCATTCTTGGCGTATTGCCTGCGTTGGCGATCTCTGTGCGTCTGGCAACGCGAAGCGTTGCGTGCGAAAATGCGGGCTCTTTCAGGCCGTTCACTACAAGAAGGGTTTACCGAGCGCAATGCGCACTAACGTCACCAACCCGGATCTTTGGCTTCCGCCGAACGCCACCGAACTGACCAGTTAAGCGATCTGTTCGCTGACTCAATGCACGAGATGATTCTGCTTCCGCTCTTTGCTCTTCGTGGTAAGGGCGGCGTCCACATTCTCGTTGGACATACGTGGTGCATTTGCCCAAGTGTGCCAAATTCGGCATAATGCTTGGTATCAACTCATCAGCGGTGCTCCAAGGAGGAATCATGGCAACAGGCGACTTCTGTCACATCCAATTCTCAAGTACAGATCTAGCAAAGACGAAGGCGTTTTTTGGCGAGATCTTTGGCTGGACGTTCCAAGATATTCCCGGATTCGAGACGTATGGGATGTTCCAGACCCCCAGCGGATTGGGCGGAGGCATCGACGTCAGCGATCGCGCCGATCCTCCCAGCGACCAGGGACCGATTCTCCACATTGAAGTCGACGACATCGATGCCACATTGGCCAAGGTCATCGAGATGGGCGGCAAGACGGTTGCTCCCAAGATGAAGATCTCAGACGAGTTCGGACACGCCGCCTTGTTCCTGGACAACGTTGGCAACCGCTTTGGGCTGTGGAGCGCCTAGCCGAATGGGCAATCATCTGAGAAGAGGATCAGATCAGTGATTGATCAGGGTGAGATTCGCAGACAGGAGTACGTCGGACGCCTCAATCGCGTACTGGACTACATTCGCGCCAACATTACCGGCGATCTTCGTTTAGAGACGCTGGCCCAAGTGGCCAATTTCTCGCCGTTTCATTTCCATCGTCTGTTTACGGCGATGGTTGGGGAAACAGTCAATGCCTACATCCGACGCATTCGCATGCAGCGAGCGGCATCTCAGCTGATCTACAACCCGAAGAAGACGATTACCCGGATTGCTGTGGATTGTGGATTCTCTTCCCCATCGGGCTTCGCGCGGGATTTCCGAGGCGCCTTTGGAATGAGTGCATCGCAATTTCGAGCGGGTGGACAGGATTCGGTCACCAAGGTTCGAGAGACGCTGTCCCGAGAAGGAGCCGAGTTCTACCCAGAGTTTGTTCCAAAGAATGATGCGACACCGATGAAATACAGCGTCGAAGTGAAAACGATGCCTGAGTTTTATGTGGCCTATGTCCGCCATATGGGTCCCTACAATGAGGTTGTCAACGCCTTTGGCAAACTGATGCGTTGGGCTGGACCCCGCGGTCTCCTGCAGTTCCCGGGAACGGCCATTCTTGCGGTTTACTATGACGGCCCAGATATGACCCCGGTGAGCCAGCTGAGCTGTGATGCTTGCGTAACGATCGCCAAGGGAACGCCTGTAGAAGGGGAGATCGGCACGATGACGATTCCTGGCGGGCAGTTCGCCGTCGCCCATGTCGAGATCGACGTGACGCAGTACAGCGAAGCGTGGGATCGGTTGATTTGTGAATGGCTTCCGCGTAGCGGCTACCAGCCTGATGATCGCCTCTGTTACGAGCTGTATCTCAACGATCCCGATCGACATCCAGAGAAGAAGCACATCGTTGATATCTGCGAACCGATTCGGCCGCTTTAGCGTGACGAATCGCATACGCCCCCCCTGTAACGGGAAAGACAACAGCTTCCTACCATGAAGAACATGAAGCGAACGGCCCGCTTTGCGGTCCATTCGTTGGAGTCTGGCCAAAGACGCCAGACGTCCTATGGGCGAGGTCAGTAGTTCGATAGGCCTACGAAACAGGATTATGTCTGCTTCATATCTCTTCATGGTTGGCGCAGCCGCCTCTCGGCGAGTTTCTTGATCTGACGCATCGCAAGATCTGCAAAGCGGCTCACAAGATATGACAAGCGATCGGCAAGAAATGAGAAGATCCTGAGATGAGGTCAGCCTATGCTGAAGCATCCAAATCCGAGAAGGAGTTCGCTATGAAGTTTGAAGCACAAGTTAAGGAGCAACCCGCGCGATTCGTCGCCTTCATGCGTCATGTAGGACCGTATAGCGAGATTGGGAAGGCGTGGGATAAGTTCATGGGTTGGGCGGGGCAGAAGGGATTGCTGCAGTTCCCAACGACGGAAATGCTGTCTATCTATCATGACGATCCGAGTACTGTGGATGCATCGCAGTTGCGATCCGATGTCTGCATTACCGTGCCAGCAGGCACAAGAGTGGATGGCGAGGTCAAGACGATGACCCTCCCTGGCGGCATGTTTGCCGTGGCCCACGTGGAGATTGATGCCACCGAATATGGCGCCGCGTGGGACAAGCTGATGGGAGAATGGATGCCAGCCCACGGCGCGACGCCTGACATCAGCCGTAAGTGCTTTGAGCTGTATCTCAATGATCCCAATCAGCATCCGGAAAAGAAACACATCGTCGATATCTGCGAGCCGGTGACGTAGATGTAGATCACGACAAATCGAAATGATTAGATCACGGGGCGAGCTCCACGGCTCGCCCCACTTTGTGTTTGAGGAGCATGCCCTCGGGACGTACCATGAGAGTTCGTTCTTCATTGGCCCATCCATTGTCGAATGGTCTTGCAGTCTATGCTTCCTGAGAAGGAGGTCCTCATGCAGTATCGCAAATTCGGTCGGCTTGACTGGCAGGGTTCAGCGCTGGGATTCGGAGCGATGCGATTACCGACCCTGGAAGCGCGACCGCTTGGGGTCAGCACGCACGAAATGGCCAATGTCGACGAGCTCGTTGCAATAGATATGATTCGCGCTGCGATCGATGCGGGTGTCAACTATGTCGATACCGCCCGCCCTTATCATCAGGGCCAGAGCGAGATCGTTGTGGGCAAGGCTCTACGGGATGGATATCGGAGCAAAATCAAACTCGCGACGAAACTATCTTCAGGCTGGGTCAAGAAGGAAGAGGATTTCGATACGAATCTGGATGCTCAGCTTGAGCGACTGCAAACAGACCACATCGATATGTACCTGCTTCATGGACTCCAGGACAAACGGTGGCGCGAGTTGCAGGCGCTGGGGGTGTTCGAGTGGGCGGAGCGAGCCATCGCCGATGGCCGCATCGGGCACCTTGGATTCTCCTTCCACGATGAGCTCCCGCTGTTTAGGGAAATTGTGGATGCCTACGATTGGACATCCTGTCAAATTCTGTACAACTACATGGACATCGAATTCCAGGCTGGCATGGAAGGATTGAAGTACGCTGCGAACAAGGGTCTTGCGATCACGATCATGGAGCCACTTCGCGGAGGGCAGCTTGCTCGAACGCCTCCGCAATCGGTCGCCGAGATATGGAATGAGGCTGAGATCCAAAGAACGCCCGCTGATTGGGCGTTGCAGTGGCTCTGGAACCAACCTGAGGTTTCGCTCGTGCTGTCGGGAATGTCGACACCGGATCAAGTGGCTCAGAATGTCGCTAGTGCTGAACGGTCGGGAGTGGGAAGCCTCTCCTCGCGAGAACTTGGGCTTGTGGATCGGGCTCGCGAAGCGTTTCGCTCCCTCTCACCGATTCCATGCACGGACTGCAAGTATTGCCAGCCCTGTCCCCAGGGTGTGGACATTCCAAGGGTCTTTGCCACCTACAATCAAAAAGTCATGTACGGAGAGCAGGGGGCTGGAATTACCGCGTTCAGCGATTACGGAAGATCAGCGAAGCAGTCGAAACAGTGCATCGCCTGTGGGCAATGCGAAGCCGTCTGTCCTCAACTTATCGGCATTATCGAGTGGTTGAAGACGGTGGCAGCCTACCTCACGGCGCCGAACGCTTGAACCGAAAGGACGTTCCGAGCGATGATCAGGGGAAAAGGATAGGGAGGCATAAGCATGCAGTATCGAACATTCGGAAAGCTGGATTGGAAGCCGTCAGCCCTTGGATTTGGAGCGATGCGTCTACCTATCCTGGACGGGGATTCAGGCAAGATTGATGAGCCTCTGGCTACAAAGATGATTCGCACGGCCATCGATGCTGGTGTGAACTATGTCGACACTGCTTGGCCTTATCACAAGCAGCAATCGGAACTCCTTGTTGGCCGGTGCCTTCAAGATGGTTATCGCGAGAAGGTGAAATTGGCCACCAAGATGCCGTCATGGCTGATCAAAGAGGAGGCCGATTTCGACAAGCATTTGGATATCCAGCTGGCCAACCTACAGACGGATCACAT
>JAHITR010000171.1 GCA_018817505.1 Candidatus Bipolaricaulota bacterium
CAATTCGACAATACGGGCGTCGGACTGGAGGCGTCCGCAGAGCTCCGATTTGGGCAAACGCGACTCACCTTCATGGGTCGCTTTAGCACAAACACGACAACCTTCGAAGTCGGCGGCACTCTGCCCCTTGGGCCCATCGCCTTATCGTTCTCTGTCGCCATGAACAGTCAGAACGGGTTCTCCTGGGCAGAAGCCGGTTTCGAAATGCCGCTCTAGGCACCAAGAGGTTGCGAGGCCGTCTGTCACAGCCAGACGGCCTCGGCCTCATCTTCTCGTCAATCCGCACACCCAGATCTCGCGATCACTACGCTGCTTGATCTCTGGCTCCGTTGGCTGCCAGATTTGTCCGTCATCCCTACGTATGTTTCAAGACTCCCATTCGCACTTTGCCTGGGAGGGACTTGACCTCGAGGGAAATATATGCATAATCCAATCGTTTGCTAACCCAACTATATAACTGAACCATCAAGGAGCCTTATGATCCTCTCGAATGATGCTTGCATTCAGATCAATCAGGCCATCTTCAGCATCGCCAATGCCTATCGAAGCAAGATGCAGCGGGACGGCGTAGTCGAAGAGACAGGCCTCGGCCTACCGGATCGGTCCACACTCATGGTGTTAGGGCAGCTGGCGCCAACCACGGCACGCATCCTCTCCAAGGCGATGGATATCAATGCGGGAACAATTTCTGTCTATGTTCAGCGTTTGGTCGACAAGGCATTGGTTGCGAGAACCCAAGATCAGGCCGATCGCCGTACGTGGTGGCTTTCACTGACAAACGAAGGGCAGGTTGCCTATAAAGATACGTTGTTGGGTGCAGCCGCATATACGCGCAAGTTTCTCTCTCCTCTCTCTGCAGACGAGCAGGCTTCATTGCATGCGATGCTGCTGAGGGTTTCTTCAGAATTGGGCTACCAATGGCAATCGAATCCACCCGCATGATGATCGGCATTCCTCGATCCCTCTTGCACCTCGAATTCAATGGGACGCTCGCCCGCTATCTTCAGGCATTGGACATTCCGACAATGCTTTCCCCTGCGACGGATCGCGGTATCTTTCGATTGGGCAAGCGCCTGGTCCTCGATGAGTTGTGCCTCCCCATTAAGGTGTTCATGGGACACATGGCGTGGCTCGCGGAGCAGTCGGTCGACCGAATTCTCATTCCCGTCATCGTGGCTCACGAGAACAACAGGGTATTCCCCTGTCACATGAGAACAAGGCTCGCTGATATGGCGATTGCGTTAGGGGTCTGCACGAAGGAAAGGATTCTGTCGCCAGCGTTTCGATTCACTGCCTCGGGTCTGGCACGGGATGGATTCGATGTCTTAGCACATTCCCTTGGCGTATCAGCCCAAGAGAGTGCTGCGGCACTCCTAACAGCGTCAACACGCGAGGTCAAAGCAGTTCCAACGGGAACTCACGGCTCAGGCAACCTGACGCTCGCCATCCTCGGACATCGCTATGTCGTGGAGGACTCATGGATCAATGGATTCATCATCGACAAGCTGCGCGGCCTTGGCTGTTCGGTTCATACACAGTGTCTTCCCGCCGAAAGCGGCTACTGCCCAGATGGAACAGGGCTTCACTTCGACTTGGCTGCACGGACCCTCACGATGGCCCGGATCTGGGATCTGGATCATTCCATTGACGGCATCATCTTCCTGTTGCCATTCAATTGCGGCCCTGATGGGGACATCGCTCGTCACATGGTGGAAACGACGAACAAACCGATCATGACATTGGTGCTCGATGAGCATCAAAGCAGCGCCGGAATGCTCACTCGATTGGAGGCATTTGTCGATTTGCTCGCTGCAGAATCAATGGCTCAAGGAGCGCCGTTCCTATGAGGCATTTCACTTTCTCCTGGGGAACCAACTACATCGCCGTGCGCGGATTGCTTAAGGCGCTTGGTCAAGATTTAGCCACACCGCCAGCGATCAACACATCGATCATTGAGCAAGGTATTCATGCTGCGCATCCGTTTCTCTGTTTCTCAGGCAAGCTGGTGCTTGGGCAACTACACGAGCAAATCCGGCAAGGAGAGCAGCGTATGGTATTCATGTCGTCGCTGGGCCCCGAAGCCTGCCGCTGCGCTGATACCAGCGAGTATATGACATCTCTGTTTGGCCCAGAGTGTCCCGGCTTCTCATCACACCGAATTGGCGGAGATGGGGTCGGAAGTGCCTTGGAGAATCTTCGTTCCCATTTTGGCCAGCAGGTACGCAAGAGCCAATGCGTAAGAGCGTATGCCATGTTCTTTGGGAAGGTCGATGTGCTCGACAAGATCGCCAAGTCATGTACGAGAATGCGGTGTCTCAGCTCAGGGCCGTCCCTGGTTCAGGCCCTGGAAACAGAGGCGCTCAGCCGCACCGATCGAGCCGATAGCTTGTTTGCGCTCTGGAGAACATCTCGCTGGCTTGACCGCGCGATAGCCAAGCTACCAAGGAGATCGAGGCTACCTGCCCTTCGGATTGGCGTCGTGGGAGGTGAGCACATCCTCAGCGAGTTAGGAACGATCATGCAGAAGCTCCGACATCTAGCGGATCAGGGGATCCTCTTGGACTGGCGTGGCGGATTCCGTCAGCTGGCACGAGCCGACGAGAGACGGCTCGCACCCCTGAAGCGCTCCTGTTCGACCTATCTGCAGGAGCCAGCCTCGACATCCGAGATTTTCTCGTGCGCACATGCGCTCGACTTCATCCACGAAGGCTACGACGGCCTGCTTCACGTCTACGCATTCGGCTGCATGCCCCAAACCTCGCTGAAGCCCATTCTTCAGCGGATCGCGCAGGATTCGCACATTCCGCTCTTGTCGTTGGCCATCGGCGAACGATTCACCGAGGAAGGCCTGGATAACCGATTGGAGGCGTTTGTCGACCTGCTCTCGCTACGGAAAAACACTGACAGGGAGTCGCCCAATGAATGATGAGAATGCACGTTGGATTGGTATCGATGTAGGGTCCATCACCTGCAAGGTGGCCGTCATTGACGGGGCAGGCTCATGTGTTGCCTCGGTTTATCAGCGAACATGTGGGCAAGTCGTAGAAGCCGTGAAGCGCGGCCTCACCGAGGTATCCGCAGTGCTGCACAAACCAGTCACCATTGCTGGATGCGGCACCACAGGCAGCGCTCGCCAGCTCGTCGGAGCGCTTGTGAACGCTGACGTGGTCAAGAATGAGATTACTGCCCATGTCCGCGGAGCACGTCATCTCCACCCCGATGCTCGGACATTGCTAGAGATCGGTGGCGAGGACTCCAAGATCATCTTGCTGAGAAACGGCATCCCCGTCGATTTCGCCATGAACACGGTTTGCGCAGCAGGCACGGGCGCGTTCCTGGATCAACTCGCCGGGCGTTTGGGAATTCGGGTGGAAGATCTCGGCGCACTGGCAACACAGTCCACACATGATGTAGCGATTGCTGGCCGGTGCACGGTATTTGCAGAGAGCGATATCATCTTCAAGCAGCAAACGGGACATCGAATCGAAGACATCCTTGCCGGAGCATGTCGGGCTCTCGCCCGCAACTATCTCAACGACGTCGCAAAAGGAAAGTCGATTCAGCCGCCGGTCCTGTTGCTGGGAGGCGTCGCAGCCAATGTAGGCATTCGCCATGCATTCGAAGATGCATTGGGAGTCCCCATCATCGTTGTGCAGGAGCACAATGTCACCGGTGCAATCGGAGCCGCTCTGCTGGCCAAAGACAGCGTTCGCGAGCGATCAAGCATGCATTCGCTTGCTGAGATTGCTGCATCCGATTTTCAGACTGGGACGTTTGTCTGCAACCATTGCAGCAACAGCTGCGAGATTGTGCGTTTCATCGAAGGCAATGAACCCATTGGCACGATCGGAGGACGCTGCGAACGATGGACGTCAAACATCGCGTCTTTGGCCGCAGGAACTGAGATTCATTGAAGCTACCACCTCATTCCAGACGAAGCATCGTTTGCCAGTCGAGTTCGAGTTCGAAGGCCAGGCTGTTGAATGGAAACATCCAAAGACAAGTCGGAGCAAGCACAGCGTGATGTGGGATCTCTCTAGCTTGTCTTGCGCAACTTCTTCTGCATCGATGCCCAGATCAACTGAATGGTCAGGACTGTCGCCATCCCAGCAAACTTGAACCCGACACACAGCCTGCGCATCCACCGCAAGAGCGCCGGCGTATTGCCAATGTCCAATCGATGCACCA
>JAHITR010000172.1 GCA_018817505.1 Candidatus Bipolaricaulota bacterium
CATCGGCATCGTCAAACTGATATCCGAGTTCAAGCACATAGACACCCTGCTTCCCAACGAGGATCCAACCCCATCCTTCGCCAGGCCGTTGGATGAATACAGTCGAGTTTCCCGGACGGCGATCGTTGTTGTAGACCTCGGTCCAAAATGTGGTATGCCAGTAAACACACGCATCGTAGCGATCGCGTGCCCAGGTTGGAAATTTCTCTTCATCCAGCTGGGTCTCCGCGTTCTCAAGGTCCCATTCAGTGTCGTAGACAGGATTTGTGAAGTAGCCCTGCATCGCCTCGCCAAGAACACGTTCGGCTGTCTCCAGCGACTCGGCCGTTCGGTCGACTTGCGCATCCTGGCGGCTGCAGGCCACCAGCAATAGCCCCACCAACACTCCGAACGCGGCAAACAGCCTTCGTTTGAATCGATCTGTGTGCATGGCTCAAGTATAGCACGGAACGGCCGCGTACGAGATCGAGGAAGCAACCTCAATGCCATCAAACGGGTCAGGTTCGATTCAAATCCGCACGACGTCTTGGACACAATCTTGATCTCCCAGGTTCGTAGCCCGTCTCATTACTGATCGACCTGAGGTTCCACAGGTGAGGTCAGTCGCACTCGAATGAGGATCCTTTCAGATAGCTCGTCTTGTCGCCAGAATCTAGAAATCAAGCCGTACGCCGACTTGCGGGCCAACGTGAAACGTGCCTGTCCCAACAGGCAAAGGTAAGACAAGGACAAGATCAGCCAACAAGCTGAGGCGTGTCTTGGGGATCGGTAGCTCCAGGCCCGCCAACGCATAGGCACCCCAGGCAATCAAATCTCCCGGTAGGAAGGCGATGGCGCCGCCCAATCCGACTGCGGGCACCAGCGACAGCTTCCCAAGAAGCCAAGGCTGCAAGTAAAGTTTGGCCGCAAATACCGCAGGGCCGGTCGTCGCGATTCCGGCCTCTATGGCGAATCTCGGCGGGAATGTCAGTTGGACAGAAAAAGAAACTGGCACCCTCGCAATCACTCCCAGCTGAATCGTTTGGGCAGCACTGCCAACCCACATCATCAGCGCGATGACGAGAGCCAACGTGATTGAAGTTTTCATCGAATCACCTCCGGCGAATAACAGAATCATCGACGACATCATACGAGAACCGCCCAAACAATCGGAAACTGGAAGCCCAGAACGTTCAATTGTTTCCTTGAGATTTCGTGGGCCCGTCGCCTTCGCCGCACCGTTTGTCTCGCCTTCGATCTATAGATGAAGGCACAGATGGTCTTCGTGTTCGACACGTGGCGACAAGGGCAAGACGCTGACTTTGGGCGATTCCGTATCGAGGAACATGGCCATTCGCTGATGAACCGCGCATCGGCGTTCTCAATGAGCAGGTTGCCCCAACCTGTTCCCATGCACTAGATTGCAGCAACGAAGGTGATATCCATGAGGGTACATGCTTTCTCGGCGCTCACGATCGTCCTATCTTTCCTTGCCATCTTCAATCCACCTGCATTCGCCGATGACGTGCTCTATCCGGTGGAAATGATCCTAACCACCACATCGGATTGGACTGACGTCCGGTTCATCGGCTGCACGCTCGTTGTTCAGTCGTACGAGATCCAGGAGGGTTCGCAGGCGCCCGGGCTACAGGTCGCAGCCGACTCGGCCTTGTCCATCGGCAAGAACTCATTCGATCCAACGCAGGTCGTGGTTCGAATCACAGCATATCTGGCCAATGCAGCGGACACGTGGATTCGAGTCGCCATTGACAAGGGGCACATTGGATCCACAAACATTTCCATTCTCGCTACAGGGAGCCAATCCATTGCATCGTTCACTCACACTGGCGTTGCCAACAACACGTCCTCTGAGAACACTCGGACATTCGACCTGCGCACATCGGAGATTGCTTCGCGCGTTGCAGTTCAGATTCTTGATACGCCTTCAGAGGCATCGATTGGCGGCCAGAAAGTGCTCGCCTTCTATTACCCTTGGTATGGAACCCCTGGCGGGCCAAGCGGAGAATGGGTGCACTGGACCCCTAGCCAATCCAACTACGCAGCAACTCACATCCCAACTGCCGGGTACTATGATTCACTCGATACTGAGACCATCCGCCGACACATTCGAGAGGCGAAGTCAGCGGACATTGACGGGTTTGTCGCGTCATGGTGGGGTGTCCATTCGTTCGAGGATCGGGCGTTTGCTCTGCTGCTTCAGATCGCTGAGGAAGAGGGGTTCCTGGTGGCTCCTTACTACGAGGCGGCTCAATCTCCCCTGCAGATGGTCACGGATATTGGCTTCATTCTATCGCGCTACGGCAGCTCTCCCGCTTTCCTCAGAGTGTCCGGAAGCCCGGTGGTCTTCTTCTACGTTCGCGTCATCGGCCAATTCAGCTTGTCCCAATGGGGCAGCACATTGGCGTTGCTCGATGAGCGCGGTCATGGCATCTTTGCCATTGCCGATAGCCTTCAACCGCAATACTTGTCAGTTTTCCAAGGCCTGCATACCTACAATCCGGTCGGGATGTCCTCCGAGGAAGTGGCAGAACAGTACGCGTCCGCGTCTCTGGCGGCTCGGATTCATGGCGGCTTGTTCGCAGCGACCGTGTTGCCTGGCTATCAGGAAGCTGCATTCCGAGCGAGCAGTCCGGTGGCAGATCGAGCGAATGGAGAGACTTATCATTCGTACTGGGACATCGCCCGCGATAGCACGCCTCATTGGATTCTGATCACCAGTTTCAATGAATGGCATGAGGGATCGGAGATCGAACCCAGTGTCGAGTTTGGAACTTCATACCTTGTTCAAACAGAGGAAGAGGCGTCTGTGTGGCGATCTGGCGGCCCGGTTGAAGAGAGCACCGTTAGTGATCGGGACAGTGATGGCGTACCAGATAACGTCGACTACTGTCCGGACTGGCCTGGCAGCGCCGCAGCCAACGGATGCTAGCGACGATCAATGGGCCGACACGAATCCATTGATCCCGAGTTGAGAGGAGCATTCTATTGTGTCCAGAGATGCCGCTTGAACGTGCCTGGCGTCGAGGACTCGGGCTGGTCCATTGCGGAATGTGGCATCAGAGGCCTGTCACTCCTTCATGATCACCAGGTCGTCGAGCATTAGGTTGATGTCGGATGTGCCCATTTCAATGACAAATCGAGCCGCAACATCCTGGACCCTGTCGCTATGCGCGTACGCATAGATTCATCTCCGTTCATGTCTGGCCGGGGTCTGGCTGTTGGAAAAGGGGGCTCGTTGTGAGGCCATCAGGAAAGATCGTTGCTGCAATCGTCGGCGGCTATGATCGCCAGCCATGACATGAATTCTCACCACGATCTCCAGGCACGTATGATGCAGACAACGGGTGTCTCATCGTCATTGAAGAATGGCAAGGAGCAGAAGAATGATGGAAACAAACCGAGCCACAGAAGACATGGCGCAGGGCTGCGTTTGCTCGGAATCCGTCTTGCTGGCGGTATGCCCGGAATTTGAGGTCGACGTAGACGATCGCATCATTCGCGGGAGGAATGGGAAACAATGGGGCTGCACTGGCGCCATCATGGGCATTGTGACGGATCGAGAGCAAACGATGGAGGAGGCTCTCATCACACTGCCTCGTGCACAGGAGTTGCGCCGACGTTTCGAGGCCGAAATGAAGACGATCAACTGCCGCGAGCCAACCGGAGCCGACCTAGCGACTGAAGAGGGGATCAAGAAGTCTATGAGCTCGAACACTCCCAGACCGTTTGTTTCCCCGCAGTCGCCGCCGCCTACAGGAGCGTGTAGTTGACCAAGCTCTACGCGGAGGATTGCATCAATTGAAGGGTCCCATCACTCTCTTGGTTCGAGTGATGGGACCAAACCATTATCTGGGCTCATTACTAGCGCAAGAACACAGCAAGATAGTAGGGCCAGACGACAAGTCCGAGAATCGCCTTCCACCACACGAGCTGTGCAAATCCTAGTGTGAACAGCCACCCACCAAACCAAAGTGCACCGCCGAGGCTTTGTCCACTGACACTGCGCTTACTCATCATGCCTCCTTTCAATAATGCGGAAAGCCTACAAGGATACGAACGACCATGTCAACTTCCTGCATGGTAGCAGGACGGTTTCGTGCCCTCACTATCTCGCGACTGAAAGCAGCGGCCAGCAGCCCCACGTCGTCGTCTTAGTGCGTTCGACCGGGCTCCGGGAATCTCCTTCGGTTTCATTTATACTGTGAGCCAAGGTGATGGATGTGAACCAGCGGCATCAATGGTGTCCATGGATTCTGTTGTTAATCGTCACATTAACAGCTTGCCCAGCACAGGCTGTCGATGTCGTGTTCCCAGATCCGGCGCTGCATCAGATCATCCTCGACACGATCGGCAAGGATGGCGAGCCGATCGATTCAGCGTCTCTTGAGCTTCTCACGTCTCTGCTGGCAGGATCCAAAGGGATCGCCGATTTGTCTGGATTGGAGGCATGTACCAGCCTTGAGCAACTCCAATTGCACAACAACCAGATTATCGATCTTGAGCCGCTCGCTGGACTCCGCGAGCTAACGAGCATCAGCCTGAATGGCAACCAAATTGTCGATGTAGGCCCTCTTGCGGCAATGAGCCACCTTACGTCTCTGGCCATCCACAGCAATGCGATCACTGACGCGAGGCCCATCGCCTCACTACCGCTTCTTGAGAGCTTGTCGATCGGTAATTCTATTGAGAGCATCGAGCCTCTGATCGGTCTACCCAGACTGGCTCGGCTGCTGGCTTATGTCCTTCCGAGTACCGACTTGTCGCACTTGCTGCAGATGCCCAATCTTGAACTGCTTCTTCTCAGCAGCGGCCGGACTGTTGAAGGCCGCCCCCCATTTGAATGCTCAAATCTGGCAAACTGCATCAACCTAGCGAGCCTGCGCTTGGAAGGCTACGACCTGCCCCAAGTCGCAGAACTGATCAACTATGTGCCGGCGCTGTCTGAGCTTGCTTTGTATTACGTCGGCGTCGACGATCTCGCGGCATTTCGGGGATTCAACTTGTTGACCCAATTGACGCTCTCGGGCGTGATCCCAAGCTCTGCAGAAGCCGTTCTCTCTCAGCTGAGCGTTCCCCCCACCGTATCCACGCTCGTCCTAGAGAACAATGCGATTGAAGATGTGTCTGCACTCGCTGGTTTCTCGTTCTTGACCAACCTCGATTTGGCACGCAATCGGATCACGAGCGTCGAAAGCTTGCGGACACTCAATCGACTCATCGTGCTCGATCTCAGCTTTAATCCGATCACTGACCTCACGCCGCTGCGTGAGCTTACCGCGTTGAAAAGCCTGACTCTTCAGGGAGTTCCTTTCGATCGCACAGAGGGATCGAGTGCGAACCTTCTGATCCATGAGCTGCTCAATCGCGGGGTTGATGTCTATTACTAGCCGTTCCGAATGATCGACTCCGCAGGGTCAAGTACGATTGGGCGTTGCCCATGGATACGGGGGACATGGTTCAGATGCGCGGAGTATGCCCGCCTCAAGTGGCCCGCGGATTGACCCTCTTGACCGTCAGTGTCCGTTTTCAGCGCGTGGGCTCATCACTCGATGCGGATTGGGCTGTGAAGTCGAATTGGCTACACTGCTTGTCGGAGGATGGCCATGCTCAAACACAGCAGCAGAGCGTTCATTGGACTCATCCTCTCTCTCGTTGCGTGTTGTTGTGACAACTGGGTTGTTGATGCCGATGATCTGCCACCGCTTTATCTCACCATCGTCATTCACACGGAAGAGGACACGGCGCAGGGAGTTTTTCCAAAGGCCAATATCCCTAATTACGACGGAGATGAGGCACTCATGCGTCATTTTGCGATGGCAATGACGGCCTTCGCTCAGATGGCAGCTCGTCACGGCGCAGTCATCAGTTTTGGATCGGATTGGACGTTCTCGCGAGGCGTTGCGCTGTACGAGCCGGATTTCTACGCCAACATCGAGGCCTTGGGACACGATGTCGATGCCCATGCTCACGAATCTCACGTTCTCTATCGCCAGGTCCGCGAAGAGATCGCAGCCGCAGGAGGGCATCCTACACGCGTCGCTTCAGGACTGAATGAGGAGGAGATCCAAGAGCGACTCACGTATTTCGATACAGCCGCCCCCGAATTCCAGGTTCTGTGGGGCATTTCACTTCCCGGGCACGGAGCGGGCGAATGTACGGCTCCGTGGGTATGGCGTCCGTCGCGTGACGACTGGACACAGCATGATCCCAATGGCAACTACATCTATGTTGGACACGGGGAGTTGGTGAATAGCATTCAAGCGGTTCGGCAGGCAGCCGAGAACCGAAATCCAGAACGAATGAATACCATCGCGGTATTCACAACTCCACGAGAATTCAAAGCCGCGCTCGGTTCAGCAGGACTCGATGAGGCATGGACTGCTTCCAAGGATTCTGTAGAGTACTGGGAAAATCGCATCGCGTGGTGGGACAATTTCCTTGCACAGATCGCATCTCTGCGTGACGCAGGGATCGTTGAGTTTGCAACGGTTCGCGAGATCGCGGCCATCTTCGAGGAGCGTGAAGCAGATCTGCGTTTCAACTGGGAAGATGTTCCCCGTTCCGCGCTCAGCCTGCGAACGCGGAACCTCAAAGCCGACTATCCCCTGGAGAACTAGAGACGCCTGTTCATGTCCTGAGCCAACCCGATCCCAAAAAGTGGCCCGAGAATCCCGACACGCATTCTCTGTTCAGCACCCAGGCATGCGCAGTCTTGGAGTTCTACGCTGTCAAATCCTTGTATGCCTGGACGTTCTCGGCCAGCATCTCGCGAATCGGCAAACCATACGGGCATCGTGCTTCGCAAGCGCCGCATTTGAGGCACGCCGCTGCCCGAGTAGCAACGCTTGAGAACCCGTCACTCAACACATGGTCGGTCGGAAATCGGCGGATGAAACTCACGATGTTCAGAGCGACGGGAATTGGAATCTGCGCCGGACAGGGGAGGCAGTAGCCGCATCTGCGGCAGAAACGATGTCCAACTTCGTTCCGAATCCGCTCGATTTCATTTCGCTCGTCATTGGTTAGCTGGCGATCCCCGTTGACGATGTCAACGATTCCCTCAATATCGGCGATCGTTTCAATACCTGGGTCTGGCACCACGGTGTCCCACTGAAGCACGTACTTGATGGACAAGCGAGCGTCGGAAAGCAATCCACCTGCAAACGGCTTCATGCCAATGAATCCGACATCGTGCTTGTTGGCAAGCGGGATCAGTGCGTCTTCTGCTTCACGCGTGACGTAGTTGAACGGGAATTGGATCGTCTCAAACAGGTCAGAGGCCGTGGCCTTGAGAGCAATATCCATCGAGTGACTGGTCAATCCAATGTGCTTCACGACGCCGCCGGCTAGCGCTTCGCGAGCGGCCTCCAAAGCGCCTCGCGGCCCGGTCACTTCGGCGTAGGACGGCTCGTTGGATACGTTGTGGAATTGCCATAGGTCGATCGTGTCTGTTCGCAGTCGCTTGAGGCTGAGTTCAAGATGCTTGAGCGCGCCGTCTCGATCACGAGCTGGAGTTTTCGTCGCTAGAATAACGCTATTGCGCTCGTCTTGGAGCGCCCTGCCAATGCGCTCCTCACTTGTTCCGTAGCCATTTGCCGTGTCAAAGAAATTGACTCCCAGGTCGAACACCCGACGAATAATTCGCATCGCATCGTCATCGCCCACTCGTTGAATCGGAATGCCTCCGAACCCAATCCGTGTCACCTGCAGCTCTGTCCGCCCCAATCGCACCTTTTCCATTTGCTCGCTCCTCTCGCACTGCGTCGATGAATCCCTATTCTACATGCCTGGCTTGCCACAGATCCGTGCTCCGATCTTCCTCCTGCATTGCGTAAGAGCTGGAGCGATGCGAAGATCAATGTCAACTGGAATCAGCAAATCGAGGAGTCGCTTATGAGAGTATCGTTCCCTGGCGGGAAGAGGGTTCAGGCGGAGTATCGAGGCTTCACAGTTCTTACCGACCAACCCGTTGCAGCCGGAGGCAGCGGTTCAGCCCCCAGCCCGTTTGATCTTTTTCTCGCATCCATCGGCACGTGCGCTGGCTACTATGTCATGGCGTTTTGTCAACAGCGCCACATCCCCACAGACGAAATTGAGTTGACCCTCGATATGGTGCAAGACATGGAGCACCATCTGATTCAGCAAATTGACATCTCGGTTTCGCTTCCCGAAGACTTCCCAGATCGCTACGTGGGTGCCTGCGTGAAGGCCGCAGAGCAATGTACAGTGAAGCGCCATCTTCAGGAGCCGCCGAAAATCACTCTGCACGCTGTCAAGAGATAAGCCTGCGGTTGACGGCGGCAGATGCACCACTCTGCTCACGTCTCGAATCATCGTCACAGCAAGAATCTGTCGATTGTGCCTTGCATTCGATCGATTCTTAGGATCTGTCCATTGGCTAGCGGCGCATGCGAACCAAATTCGGCCAGCGGCTCAGAAGAGAGGATGGGGCCATGATCTGACACTGAAAGATGGAGTGTATAGTAGTCAGGCGTTGTCGCATACATACAGACTGCCCAAAGCGCGTCAGGCCCCAGGAGGAACGAATTAAGACAGGAGTAGTCATGGATGCCGCCATAAATCGTGCGCAAGCCTCTAAGGGGATCCGTTTCGAGATACGGCAGCAAATGATGGAAGACGATCTCAGAATCCGTGCAGTCCGGCTTTTTCAGAGTCGTCGGCACGTGAAGAGCTTGCTTGACGGTTCCGTTGTGGCAATAACTCCATCTGCGTCCATTCACCATGGCCTGGAAGGGATGCACGTTGCCCTCATTCACGGCTCCTTGGGAAGCCAAACGAGCATGCAGCAACAGCACGTTCCTGTCGTGTAGTGATTCAATGCTGCCGTCTTCCCAGCAGGCGCCAATGCTTCGGTGCAATCTGTCTTCACCCTGAGACTCGCTTTCGACCCATCCCCAGCCGTGCCCGTGCGTTAGGGTTCCCCAGGCGCGATTCATTTCATTCAGGCCATTCAGCCCTTGAGCCATTCGAAGGAAAGGTGCGACAAGCGATCGCCCTGGAATTCCTAAAGGAGCAGCAATCATTCGGCACATTGGATGACGATATTATCACAACGGATCGAGCAGGCGGTATGCGCTCCCAGGAGTTCGTCGTCAGTGGCCGCCAAATGGATCGTCCATTGTTCTGCGGGGTGTTCTCCTACCCTCGTGCGTACGCCAGAATTTAGCGTGCTATGCTGAGGCTCAGGAGGAACCAGTGACTCATCACATTGAAACCGAATCCGATGTACGAGCGTTCTACTCGATGCAGACTGCGATCACAGATCCTGGGCGATACGTCGCGTTGTATGCGAAGCTCCCCAGAGATATCGCTGGTCTCTGCGACGTGCTTCACCAGGTCATCATCCATATGTGGTGGATTCGTCCGGATACCTACGGATTCACGCTTCAAGACCTGAAAGACGCAGGACGCAACCCGCTCGCAGAGATCGGTTTGTCCACAGCTGAAAACCGATTGGCTCGCATCCAGCAGCTCGGATCTGGATCTCTCACTACTCCGCGCGCTCCCATGCTGCGATCTGTGGGCAATTGCCGCGACTTTTCGTTGATGTTGGTGTCCATTCTTAGACATCGGGGGATCCCAGCACGAGCGCGTACGGGTGTTGCTCGCTATTTCTACCCTGATGGCAGCAAGTTGGAGGATCACTGGATTTGCGAATTCTGGAACGAAACGACTGCGCGCTGGCAGCAAGTCGATGCCCAGATCGATGAAGTCATGCAAAACGCCATCAACTGCACATTGGATGCAACCGATCTCCCAGCTAACCAGTTCCTCAATGGTTGGCAGTGCTATGCCGAGGTCGCTGAGGGTCGCATCGAGCCAGAGAGGATTGGATTTGGCTCTGACCTTTGCGGTCTTACCTATGCCAGATATAAGTTGTTCGGCGATATGGCCTTCGTAACTGGACAGGAAATCCTCCCCTGGGAAAGTTGGGGTATTGGTGACACAAGCTGCCGATCTGATCCCGGCGACACCGCGCTCATACAAACCATGCTGGAGCTGTTACGCGATATCGACTCTCCCAAGGCCCTTGAAGAAGCTCGTGTTCTCATGGCCACGCACAGCCGGCTCAAGCAACCGCACAATTACAGTCCTGGCCCATTCCTGGAGGAGTGGCTCTAGTGGGGAGGAGTTTGCGATTCGATGGCAGGTCAGCCCCTCGTGGCTGGGATTTGTCCCTCTTGACGAGCTTGACAACAATGTCGTCACAATGCTCTGAGGGTGATCTCGTTGAGAAAGTCATGGCGTGAGAAACTGGCAGACGACAAGGGCTTGCCCCGAGTCGAACGGATCGATGATCGAATGCGAAAAACCTGGGGCGAAGGAACGTTTGTCATCCCTGCCCCGCGCGAGGTCGATGCGTTGATGCGCGACGTTCCCTGTGGGAAGTTGACCACAATCACCTGCATTCGCGCAGCGCTGGCGACGCATCACGGGACAACCATTGCCTGTCCACTCACGACCGGCATCTTTGCAGGAATCGCCGCCAAAGCAGCAGCCGAAGCAGAAGAAGATGAGGAAGTCTCGATCACGCCCTATTGGCGAACACTGAAATCTACAGGTGAAATCAATCCCAAATACCCGGGCGGAGGTCAAGGTCAAGCGAAGCGGCTCGAAGAAGAGGGCCATGCCATCATACAGAAGGGAACCCGTTTCTTCGTCGAGAATTATGAGGAAGATCTCTTCTGCGAATTTGAACCCAAATAGCCGGTTGACGAGACAGTC
>JAHITR010000173.1 GCA_018817505.1 Candidatus Bipolaricaulota bacterium
AGGATGCGCAACAGCGTCGTCTTGCCTGCACCATTGGGGCCCACCAAGCCGACACGTTCATTCGGTTGAAAAGTGATCGACAGGTCGTCAAACAACGCATGCGATGCATACGTTTTGCTGACGTTCTGTACGGATAGAATAGCCATCGATCCCTCTCCTCAACCTGCATGTGTCATTGAGTAATGATCCAACAAACTGATCCCAAATGCAGGGGGCAGGTACGTCGGGCGTCGATCAGTAGGTTGATGAGCTGGTCAAATGCTCTTTGCCCCCACGACTTGCGTGCTGGATCTTCTCGCAAGCGGCAACGAGAAGAGACGATGATGAAACCACAAACTACGATTTGTCCAAGCTCCACGTGTGGGAGCAGGGGCCGGAAATCCATTAAGGGGACACGTACTTTATCTCTTAGGCGCCGGTCCGGGTTTCCGCTTGCGAAGACTGCGACCAAGAGCATTCTCGACGCTAGTAATGAATGACTCGTCGCCGAAAGGACGTCCAGTCCGTGTGTGCTTGCGGACTGAGGTGTTTTCATCGCCATCTATCTTGAGAAACGTTTTCCATTCACTAATTTCGGCCAGAGGCCCTAGCTGTTTCACAAGCGGATCATCGCTACGGTCGCTGGTCATCCACTGTGCGCTTGACCAAGGATACTCCCACGCTCTCTCCACAAGACCAGCACGTACTGGGTTTTGAAGGACATAGCGGACGACTGACAACAACCGTGAAGGTTCAACTGGACACGAGAAGAATCTCCCTTGGAACAAGAACCCTTTCCATCCCTCTCGGAAATTGATCATCCGCGTGTAGCTTTTGTGAGCCTCACCAATACCCTTGGCTAGACTGCTCTCAGTACTCGGGACAGCTACAAGGTGAACATGGTTGGTCATCAGGCACCAAGCAAGATACTCGACTCCACAAACGCGACTTTGTTTCGCTAGGAACTTCAAATAGGCTTCGCGATCGACATCTGAGAAGAAGACATCCATACAACGAACGCCTCGTTGCGTAACATGATGCGGGCATCCCGGAACAACAACACGTGCGATCCTTGGCATGGCCTGAGTCTGTCATAGAAGATCAGGTAAGACAAGTTACGGTTTAGTCGTCATGGTGGAACGAAAGATAGCAAAGGACGCTGATTCTTCCGAATTAAGGTACGTGTCCCCTTAACTACTTACTTGAGGGCTTCCTGGCCTTCAAATACGCGATGGGGAGACAGGATCTTGAGAATCTCTTCGTCCTGGGGACTCAGACTCCCCTGAACCATCCGCGCCATCAGCTCGCCGAGGCCGGGTCCGAGCATGAAGCCTTGACCGCAGAGGCCAATGGCCATCAAGTATCCTTCGGCCTTGTCGGACCAGCCGACAATGGGCGAGCCATCAGGCGTCATCGGATACAGCCCCCGCCACGTGCGGCGCACGCGAAGGTTGGCTAGCCGGGGCATGAGACGAACCATGCGTTGGGCGACCATGGGCAAGAAGGCGCTTGTCTCATCCCGATCGAATCCCCAAATGCTGGGGCTCGGCGTGATACAAAAGACGACTTGCCCGGTTCGAAGTTGGAAGAAGTAGTAGTTGGCCGATCCTGGCGCAGGCGCAATGTCCACAACCATCGGCTTGAGGAATGGGGCCACAGGCTCTGTAATGCCGCCTTCGTGGGAGTCGGGACGCACGGGATGATCCTCGCCGATGAGCTTGCCAATTTCTGCAGCCCATGCGCCGGCTGCATTGACCACGAGGGCCGTGTCGTAGCGCCCCCTATCTGTGACCACTGCGCTCACGCGTCCGGCAATCGTCTCGATGTTTTGAACCGATTCGTTGAAATGGAACGTCGTTCCGGCAGCCACAGCCTGACGGTATAGGGCATGCCCGAACAACAGCGGCGAGCAATGGCCGTCTTGCGGAGAGATCGTTCCTCCAATGAGGCCGTCGTGCCGAAGTGCGGGGATGATCTCCAACAGACTCGCGGCATCGTGCCAATTGATGGACAAGCCCTGCGGCTCCTGAATGACGAGCAGATCCTTCATAACCTTCTCGTCGCGTGGCG
>JAHITR010000174.1 GCA_018817505.1 Candidatus Bipolaricaulota bacterium
CACTCCTGTGAGCTCAACCACGATCGCCCAGGCAAAGAATTGGGTATCCACGATCGATGCTGGCGGCGGGACGAACATCGAGGATGCTCTGCTCCTTGGATTCTCATTGTTCGAAGACAACGGTCGTCCGCAATTCCTTGTTTTTCTGACAGATGGAGAACCGACAGTCGGGGAACAAGATCCCGTGAACATTGCCGCCCATGCGTCCGCAGCCAATGCGACCGGGGCCCGTTTGTTCGCTTTTGGGGTGGGCAACAACGTCAACACCGTGCTGCTCGATCAGTTGGCGCAGGAGAATCGAGGGACAACCACGTATGTCCTTCCTGGCGAGAATCTTGAGGTCAGTGTTTCCAGCTTCTATCGCAAAATCGCATCCCCCGTTCTTGCGGATATCACCTTGGCAATCGAGGGCATCGATGTTTTCGACATCCATCCCGTCGACTTCCCCGATATCTTCCGAGGAACGCAACTGCTGATCCTCGGCCGCTACCGAGGTGAGGGCGATGCGCAAATAACGCTATCAGGCAATTCGGTGGGATCTCCAACATCCTATGTCACGAACCTTCCGTTCCCCAGCGCTTCTCTTGAAGATACGTTTCTGCCCCGCCTGTGGGCAGGGCGCAAGATCTCGTACTTGCTGAATCAGATTCGTTTGTATGGAGAGAGTGATGAACTGGTCGACAGTATTATCGCCCTCAGTCGCCGCTACGGCATCATCACACCCTACACATCCTTCTTGGTAGATGCTGACGGTGCATCAGACGAAGAAGCGGCTGATGCCGTTCGACAAACCACAGCTGCCCCTGCCATAGGGGCCACCGCTGTCGCCGGATCGTCGTCACTTAAGGCCCTCTCGGAAGCAGAAACCGTTCAAAGCGGCGTGGAAGGCGTGCGCATCATCGAGGATCGAACCTACTTCTACAGAGAGGGCGCGTGGGTCGACAGCGAATATCGTGATCAGGAAACCATCGATATCGCCGTCTACAGCCATGCCTACTTCGAACTCACGCGCCTTGTCGAGTGGATCGGCCCGCACCTGTCCATCGGAGAGAAGGCCATCATCCGCGTAGGTGAGCTTTTCCTGCGCATTGACGAGGAAGGCGAAGAGGAACTCAGCGCGGAGCTTGTCGCCTTGTTATCTATATAGCGCGGCATCGCGGGGCCTCGGCGATGATGTCGAGGCCCCACAGCCAGGGAATCATTTCCAGGCCTATGGCATGGACAGCGGAATGGCTGAATCGAGGATGTGAATGCCGATATCGTCGACGTCGGCATAGGTATTGGTAAGAACAACGACTCCCATCTGATCCTCAATCACGAAGCCAATGTAGCTCCAGCACCCTCCGGTTGCGCCATGGTGCTCCACGATCGTCTTGCCCTCAGTCTTGCGCATATGCCAGGCGAGGCCAACGGGCATGTTCCCCGGGATTCTCTCCTGGTGAGTCATTTGCATGGCAGCGAGGAGAGGGGAATCCAGCAAGCCTAGATTCGCTGCGACAAACGTGGCCAGATCGCTGGCCGTCGACAGCAGGCAGCCA
Source organism: Candidatus Bipolaricaulota bacterium (assembly GCA_018817505.1). Lineage (GTDB taxonomy): Bacteria > Bipolaricaulota > Bipolaricaulia > UBA7950 > UBA9294 > SPBW01. Next base: position 1,539 of record JAHITR010000174.1, read on the forward strand.
GCTCCCGCCAATGTGGGATTCGCCCAAATCGGGAACGCTTCACCTTCTCTGTAGCCAGTGGCCGTGCGCTGGATCTGTTCATCCGTAAGCGTCACTCGCGTGTCCTGCATTCCCAAGACGTTGGCAATCCGCTCGATGACCAGCGATTCATAGCTGGCCCCAAAGTGAAGCTCAAGTATGTGTCCGAGAAGACCCATCCCGAGATTGGAGTAGGTGTAGCTCCCCAATCCATACACGCGATAGTCTGAAATAAACTCGTACAGTTGCTCGACTGTGTAGTCAGCATACGGATTGTTCCAGTCCACAGGATCGAGGTTTTCAGGAATCGGCGGAAGACCCGAGGTGTGCGTCGCCAACTGCTGAAGCTGAATCGAGCGAGGCCCCAGCCTCGGCGGGGATACTGTGGCAGGAAGGAAGTCGTCAATCTCGTCATAAAGCGATAGCTCCCCCTGTTCGACAGCTTCAGCGAGCAGCAGTGCGGTAAATGGTTTGGTGGCTGATCCGATCTCGAACAGTGTGTGTTCGTCCACGGACGTATCTCCCGAGTCGGTCATGCTGCCATAGCCGTAGAAGGAGTTGCCACACGCGGCGATAACGCCGACCACAATGCCGGCGTTGATCCCCGAATCGACACGTGCCTGAATCGAGGATTGCACGTCCACAGGGATTAGGGTGGAGCACTCGGCGTACGCCGCCGTGGGGACAAGCAAGGCCAGTATCACGCCAATCCGAGCAATCCTACGCATCTTTCCTCCCTGCACACTGGGTCAAACGTAAGCGTTTCGTCTGCCATCATCTAGTACTATATCGAATCATCGCGAGTCCGGCCAGGAGGATTCCTCGACCTTGCAACACATAATCTGAGAGTCATCAGATTGTTACAGGACGTCGATCGGCCTACGCTGTGTCGTCGTGTGAAATGGATCGCACAGAGGAGATGCCATGACGAATGAGTACGCATTCAGGGCACGGATCGAAGCGCCTTTTTCTAGTGCATTGTCTCGCGTGAAAGAAGCCCTCAAGGCAGAGGGATTTGGGATTCTTACTGAAGCTGACATGAAGTCGACGTTCGCTGAAAAACTCGGCGTCAAGTTCCGAGCCTACACCATTCTTGGGGCATGCAATCCGCCCCTTTCCCATGAAGCACTGTCTCAAGAACTGGACGCAGGCCTCGTCCTTCCGTGCAATGTTGTGGTATATGAAAACGATGGCGGGACAGAGGTCCTCATCGCAGATCCGCACGCTATCGTTGGCATGCTCGCAAAGCCAGGTCTTGATGGCATGGCGAGGGAAGCACGAAAGAAGCTTGGCCGCGTTGCCGAGGCACTTCGGACGTAATGGGTCACGCTGATTTCACGGCGTGCGCTCGCGGAAGCAGGTCTGTTCGCTGACTGTGCCACAGGTAGATCCCTCCTTGTTCTGGATATACTCACTTCAGCGTCTTTGACACGCTTCTCACGATCCAAGGAGGCGGCAGCCATGGCAGGAACCGTGCACGCGCTATCGAGAGGACCGTCGTAATGGATCGACACCGCGTTGTGGTCACCGGTATTGGCGTAGTCACACCCATCGGCATTGGGAAGACCGAGTTCTGGCAAGGTCTTCTTTCAGGGCAAAACGGAATTTCCCGCATTACGCTGTTTGATCCATCGGGCTACAGATCGCAAATGGCTGGCGAGGTAAAGGATTTTTGCGCTGAAGAGTGGATGGATCGCAAGCTCGCCGCCCGAATGGATCGATTCACGCACTTCGGCATGATTGCTGCGGATTTGGCCATGAATGATGCGGCTCTCGGTGAGAGGTCTTTCGATGGGAATCGAGCAGGCGTTATCATCGGATCTGGTATCGGAGGCATGCAGATCATTGAACAGGGACTTGCCTCCCTCCTGGAGAAAGGACCGCGATCTGTTGGGCCTCTTGTCGTATCCAAAGCACTGATTAACTCAGCGGCCTGCATGGTGTCGATTGCCCATGGACTCAAGGGGCCGCTGTCTGCCCCGTCTGTCGCCTGCTCCACAGGAGCCAATGCCATCGGAGATGCGTTCCGAATCCTGGAACGCGGAGACGCAGACATCATGCTTGCAGGAGGGGCAGAGGCAAGTGTGAGCCCCTTCCCATTCGCGGGATTCTGCGCAACACGAGCGATGTCCTCGCGCAATGAGGATGTGAAGCGGGCAAGCCGCCCCTTTGACAAGGAACGCGACGGATTCGTCATGGGAGAGGGCGCGGGAGTGGTCGTGCTAGAGAAGTTGGAGCATGCCCTCAACCGACGTGCCCCCATTTACGCGGAGCTTGTCGGATACGGCAACACCGCAGACGCCTATCACATCACAGCTCCGGATCCCCAGGGCGATGGTATGATTCGTGTCATGAAGGCGGCGCTACAAGACGCCCAGCTTTCCGTGTCAGAAGTGGACTATATCAACGCCCACGGGACTTCAACAATTCTCAATGACAAGGCCGAGAGCGCTGCTGTGATGCGCGTGTTCGGAGACGACGCTCGACGACTCAGGATAAGCTCGATCAAGTCGATGATCGGTCACCTGTTGGCTGCTGCCGGCGCCGTGGAATTTGCCGCGACTGTGTTGAGTGTCTCTACAGGGCAAATCCCGCCAACAATCAACTACGAAACACCCGATCCCGATTGCCCGCTGGACTATGTCACTCAAGGCGCTGAGTCCATGGACATCAGAGCGGCCATGAGCCAGTCGTTTGGTTTCGGAGGCGGAAATGCCTGCCTCGTCGTCAAACATTATGATAGAACTCGCGACAAGAGGAGTGCGCCATGAACATCCCCCAACTACGCATCGGAAATCTCATTGCCACGACACCCATTGTTCAGGGAGGGATGGGCGTAAGGATTTCACTCGCATCCCTGGCCGCGGCCGTGGCTCAGGAGGGTGGAATTGGCACGATCTCAAGCATTGGGTTGGGGGATTTTGACGCGTCCCATGGTGACTATGAACGCGTTTCTAGGGAAGCCCTGAGACAAGAAATTCGCAAAGCCCGAGCCATGACAAGCGGGGTATTGGCCGTCAACTTCATGGGCGTGCTACGGAATGTCGAGGAATTGATCCAAACGGCTGTTTCAGAAGGCATCCAGATGATCGTATTCGGGGCCGGATTACCGATGCGTCTTCCGAAGATTGTCGAGGATGCGTCCGTCAATCTCGTTCCCATTGTCAGCTCGGCCCGTGGCGCAGAACTCATCCTCCGCGGATGGGAGAAGCGATTCGATCGAACCGCTTCAGCCATCATCTTGGAAGGTCCTCTGGCTGGCGGTCACTTGGGATTCACGCCCGAGCAGCTCGAACATCTTCCCGACTTTTCTCTCGAATCGCTCATTCCCGAGGCAGTGGAAGCCGTCAAGCCATTCGAGGATCGCTTTAGTCATGCCATTCCAGTGCTCGCTGCCGGTGGAATCTTCAACGGACGGGATATCGCGCGCATGTTGTCTCTGGGTGCATCTGGAGTTCAGATGGCGACCCGTTTCGTGTGTACGCAGGAGTGCGATGCTGCACAGGCTTTCAAGCAGACCTATCTAGATGCCAAGGAAGAGGACATTGTCATCGTCAAGAGTCCGGTCGGGCTGCCAGGGCGTGCCATTCGCAATAGGTTCCTCAAGGACCTGGAGAAGGTCGACAGACTCAGCATCCATTGTCTCTATCATTGTCTAACAGTCTGCAAGGTAGCAGAAGCCAAGTTCTGTATTGCTCAAGCATTGCTGAACGCATGTCAGGGAGACATCGATCACGGCCTCATCTTCTGCGGACAAAACGCGCATCGCATTCACGAGATTGTCACGGTCAAGGAACTGATGTCCGAGCTGCGTGACGAACTCCAAGCGGCTTTAAACGAGTCAGTGTAGTCTCATCCACAGCTCAAGATCGTCTCATCTCGCGACGCGGGGATCTATCGCGTGAAGCGAAGAGATATTGCGTCCTTGGGGCACACATCTACGCATCGGGCGCAGAGGATGCATTCAGATGCAGTCATCGCTCCTTTGGCAACCATCTTCTGCACATCAAGACTCATCGGACATCCGCGAGTACAGGCTCCGCACGAGATGCATTCGCCTGCTCTTGCCTTGAGGCGCAG
>JAHITR010000027.1 GCA_018817505.1 Candidatus Bipolaricaulota bacterium
GTCCGCGATTCAAGGATCGAAACGGCGGATACACGCGTGTCCTCAAATTGGGACCACGACAAGGTGATGGTGCGCAGATGGCGCGGATCATGCTTGTCGAGTCTGGAGAATAGGGGACGCTCGTCGTCAAGAGAGCAAATGAGTCAAGAACGCCTCTTGCAAATTCACGCAAGAGGCGTTCTTGCATTTGGGGTTGCCGAACAATGAAGTCGGGGCGCGCTGGGCTGGGACGATGCTAGGTCAAGCGTGGACGCAACTTCTCCAGCATATCGCGAGTCATTGACTTCAGGTCATGGCGAGGCCGCCAGCCCCACTGTGTCCGTGCAGGTGAGTCGTCGATCGTCTGCGGCCAGGAGTCAGCGATGGCTTGTCTAAAATCTGGAGCATAGTCACAAACGAAATCGGGGATGTGTTTCTGGATTTCATTTGCCAGCTCCTCGACCGAGAAGCTCATTCCAGCCAAATTGAAATTGCAGTGGCTGCGGAGAGAATTGAAATCCGCATCCATCAGATCCATCGTTGCCTTCACACAATCAGGCATGTACATCATCGGCAGCACAGTGTCTGAACGAACAAAACATGAATACGACTTGTACTTCAGTGCGTGATAAAAGATGTCCACCGCGTAGTCAGTTGTGCCACCGCCAGGGAGTGTCTCTGAGGAAATAATGCCTGGATAGCGGACGCCCCGAATATCCAAGCCGAAGCGATGCACGTAGTATTCGCCGAGCAACTCGCCAGTCACCTTGGTGACTCCATACATGGTCGTTGGAGTCAGAATGGTGGTTTGGGGGGCACAATCGTGAGGTGTGTCAGGTCCGAATACGGCGATCGAGCTAGGGCAGAAGACGCGAACCAGTTTGCGCTGCCGCGCGATCTCTAGCACGTTGACCAGCCCAAGAATATTGACGTCCCAGGCAAGCGTTGGATTCTCCTCCCCAGTGGCTGAAAGAATGGCCGCCATATGGTACACGGTATCGATTGCATAGCGTGCAATGATGTCATCCATCCTAGCGCGGTCACAGACGTTCAGCAGCTCAAATGGACCCTGATCCTTGAGACAATCTGCTTCGGGAGGACGAATGTCCGTGGCGACTACGTTGGTATCTCCATACCGCTGTCGCAAAACGGGGATCAATTCCGAACCGATTTGTCCACATGCTCCTGTGACTAGAATCCGCTGCGTCGTTTGCGTCAATGGGGTCTCCTCCTGTGACGGAGGGATTGTACTCAAAGAACGAGCAGGACGGGTAGTCGAGATTTGCGAATAGGCGGCCATTGCCTGAAACTTCAAACAGAATCGTATCATGATGGAGGGCTGATCCTTGGCTGTACTGCTCAATGTAATTCTTCCCGTATTCCTGGTGGGAGGATGTGGGTATCTTGTCGGCCGCTCGGTCCGATCAGAGCCCCTCGTGCTGATGCGGATCATCTTCTATCTGCTGGCACCGGCGCTCATCTTTCGATCTATCTATGTCTCGGAGATTTCTCTTCAGAGCGCTGCATTGATTGGCATCTACGTCATCCTTATCCAGCTCTCCATGTTGGCCATTTCCCGCCTTGTGGGACGAGTGAGGAGATGGGATGCCGATTCCCAAGCAGCTGGATCGCTCGTTCTGTTGTTCGCGAATTGCGGGAACTACGGCCTTCCTGTCATGCTGTTTGCCTTTGGCGAGCAGGGATTCGCCTTCGGTGTGATCTTTGTTCTCGTGTCCATCATGATGCAGGCAACGATTGGCATTGGCGTGGCCTCTTGGCAAGAGGGTGCGAACTGGAAACAAGGTCTCACTCGCATCTTGCGATACCCCCATCTTTACGCGTTCCTGTTGGCTATCCTGATGCGTGTCGTCGTGGTCGAGATGCCCGAAGGTGTGTTGCGCTCGATTGACTTGCTGGCCCAGGCAGCGATTCCTGCGCAGTTGTTGATGCTGGGAATTCAGCTCTCGCGTGTGCGACTTCATCACTTTGGTGTGGATTCCATTTTGCTGAGTGGCATCAAGCTGTTGATCCCTCCGTTCCTAGGATGGGGGATCACCACATTGCTGGGTATCACAGGATTACTGCAAGCGGTCTTGATTGTGGAAGCAAGCATGCCGAGCGCTGTGAACTCGCTGATTCTTGCGACCCAGTTTCGGAGGAACCCTGAACTTGCGGCAACAGTGGTGTTTGTCTCGACGGCCCTCAGTCTGATTACCATTACGATTCTTCTGACTGTTCTGACCTAAGTTTGCGGCGACAATGGCTGGATCCTATACTTCCAAACTGTGACCAAGGCCATTGGAATAGACATCGGCGGGACGTTCATTGATCTGGTACTGTCTGATGATTCTGGGCTGCGTCTCTACAAATTCCCTTCGACTCCCGCCTCTCCCGAACGTGGTGTCGTTCACGCGCTTGAGGAACTCGTGGAACAAGGGGTTCTTGCGCCATCGCTTGTGGATCGAATTGCCCATGGGTCTACCGTTGCGACCAATGCTCTGCTCGAAGGGGCGTGGGCAAAAACGGCGCTCGTCACCACGCGGGGCTTTCGAGATGTCCTAGAGATTGGCCGTCAGAACCGAGCCCATCTCTATGATCTCAATGTCGAGCGACCTGCTCCGATTGTCAGTCGCGATTTTCGATTGGAGTGTTCTGAGCGTCTCGATGCCACGGGAGCCGTTGTTCGTGCTTTTTCGGACGCTGAGATCGATGACATTGCCGAGCACCTCGCCTTGGAGAATGTCGAGGCTGTCGCCATCGTATTCCTATTCTCCTATCTCAATTCAGCTCATGAGCAGCGCGCTCGAGAGCGACTCCAACAGAGGCTTGGTATTCCGATTACCCTTTCGAGTGATGTGCTGCCAGAATTTCGTGAATATGAACGGACCTCGACGACTGCGGTCTGCGCATCTCTGCGGCCGGTGATTGAGAAGTATATGCACAATCTTGCCGACCAGGCGAGCGATTTGGGCATCAAGCCCGAATGGCAGATCATGCAATCGAATGGCACAGTCATCAGCGCGACACAGGCGCAGAAGGAACCGGTTCGCATCCTCCTGTCGGGACCGGCTGCCGGTGTGCAGGGCGCAAAGACGATTGGGCAGTCGATGGCTTCGCCGAATCTAATCACCATGGATATGGGAGGTACTAGCTGCGACGTTGCGCTCATCCAAGACGGTGAGATTGGCCAGACCACCACGGGATCTGTTGGCGATTATCCGGTAGCCGTGCGAATGAACGAAATCCACACGATCGGGTCTGGCGGAGGAAGCATCGCCTGGATTGACGCGGGAGGGGCGCTTCGAGTGGGCCCCAAGAGTGCGGGAGCTGTTCCTGGCCCGGCGTGCTACGGACGAGGCGGTACACAGCCTACAGTTAGCGATGCCCACGTTGTGCTCGGACATCTGTTGCCGGCAATGCCCCTGGGCGGGAACCTCACATTGAACGTCGACAAGGCTCAAGCGGCTATCCGAATCATTGCCGATCGGTTGAGCCTCACGATAGAGCAGGCGGCATTGGGAATCCTGGATGTGGCAGACGCAGCGATGGAACGCGCAGTTCGCGTCATTTCCGTAGAGCGTGGCTACGATCCCCGCCAATTCTCGCTGCTCGCATTCGGCGGTGCAGGGCCATTGCACGCCGTGTCGATTGCGCGAAGATTGGCCATTCCTCGCGTGATCGTTCCGGCAGCTGCAGGTGTCCTGTCAGCCATGGGGCTGCTAACGTGTGAAATCGGCCGGGACTACGGGATAAGCATCCTCCGCCCTCTCTCCGCAATGAATGAGACGGCATTGATGGAGCGATTTCGTGCGCTTGAGGCACGCGGATTGCGGGAGCTATCAGCAGAAGGGATCGAGGAATCGCAGTTACGACTGGAAATGTCTGCGGATCTGCGCTATCAAGGACAATCTCACGAGCTCAATATTCGACTTGAGTCGCGAGCTGGATTGGGACTATCCGTAGGCGATCTGGCCACATGGGAGGATGCATTTCACAATGAACATCAGGCGCGCTATGGGCACGCGTCGCTTGATGAGGGGATTGAACTGGTCGCCCTTAGGCTACGGATGACAGCGCCTCCGGCCTTTGCACAGCCCCGTGTGCGTTTTGACGATGCTTTCATCGACACGTGCGAGCATCTCGTCTGGTTTGATGCCAGCGGTCCCATCGTGTCGCGGATGATGGATCGGCGCGGTTTGACGGTGAACGATACCATCGAGGGACCTGCCGTACTTTGGGGAACAGACGCGACCTTGCTTGTGCCCCCGGGCGTCCGGGGTTCGTGCGATGTCATGGGCACTCTGCAACTGGAGATCTCATGAGCCAGGACCCGACGCGAGTGGATGCCATCAGTCTAGAGGTCCTTCGTCATGCGATTTCGGCCATTGCCGACGAAATGAATGCGAATCTTGTGCGCACCTCCTACAGCCCCAACATCAAGGAGCGGCGCGACTGCTCCAGCGCAGTGTTTGATGCTCAAGGGCAAATGATTGCCCAAGCTGAGTCGATTCCCGTGCACCTTGGAGCCATGCCGTATTCCGTGATTGCGGCAATCAACCACGTGGAGGCCTTTGCTCCCGGCGATGTGATTGTGCTCAATGACCCCTACTCCGGTGGGGCGCATTTGCCAGACGTAACGTTTGTCGCACCGGTGTTTGTTGAGGATCGGTTGATCGGATTTGTCGCCAATCGAGCCCACCACGCGGATGTCGGTGGCAAGGAGCCGGGCAGTCTGGCCGGAGACACCGTAGAAATCTACCAAGAGGGATTGCGCATTCCGCCCATTCACTTGTGGAAGGGGGGGGCCCTGAGTGATGACTTGCTCCAAATGATCCTTGCCAATGTGCGTACGCCCGAAGAACGTTGGGGTGATTTGCGAGCGCAGAAGGCTGGTTGTGCCATTGGCATCGATCGGATTCAGCAATTGTGCCAGCGTATCGGTCAATCCGTGCTACTTGACGCGATGTCTGCTGTGTTGGACTACTCCGACCGACGAATGCGGCACCAAATATCCCTGTTGCCGCAGGGTGAAGCGTGTTTTGAGGACGTGCTCGACAATGACGGGATTTTGAATGAGCCGATTCCTATTCGGGTGCGAGTTGCCATTCAACGGGATCGAATCGCCGTTGATTTCAGTGGTACGGCTGATCAGGTCCGCGGCCCGGTGAATGCTGTGTACGCTGTGACGGCATCAGCGACCTATTATGCAATCCGTGCTTTTGCAGACCCCGATATTCCACCGAATTCAGGATGCTATCGGGCCATTGAAATCACGGCCCCTCAAGGGAGCGTTGTCAATGCGTGTTTGCCTGCTCCTGTCGTGGGTGGAAACCTGGAAACCTCCCAACGTATTGTGGATGTCGTTCTCGGCGCACTGGGAAAGCTGGCACCGGAACGATCGATCGCTGCTTGTCAGGGATCAATGAACAATTTGGCCATCGGCGGCGTGGATCCGCGGACTGGGAAACCGTTTACGATTTACGAGACGATGGCAGGTGGTTTTGGAGCACGTTCCAGCAAAGACGGTATCGATGGCATCCACTCTCATATGACCAACACACTCAACACGCCTATTGAGGCGTTGGAGACGAGCTACCCATTACGCGTGGAGCGGTACGAGTTGCGACCCGGAACAGGCGGCCAGGGCCAGTATCGCGGCGGGCTTGGGCTGCGGCGCGATATGACGTGTTTGGCACCCACCGCTCGCGCATCGTTCTTGACCGACCGTCGAATCAACCCTCCCTACGGTGTCCAGGGTGGACAGCCTGGTGCCCTAGGCAGAAACGTCCTCATCAGAGATGGCCAGGAAATGCCTCTACCCGCGAAGGGGGCGATCACGCTGTTTGTCGGAGATACCATCAGCATCCAGACCCCCGGTGGCGGTGGTTACGGGCTTGCCTCGAAGCGGGATTCAGCAGCCATTGACCACGATCGTCACGAAGGGAGACTGTGAGACCGTGAAGCAGAAGGGCTATAGGCCAGCTGGTGCGACTGGATCAGTCGTCAACACGGCTTGCCATGTGAAGGCATATACCTTGCCATCAATGGATTGAGTGCCATCGCCAGACATCACTTCTTGCTCGAATTCTCCGTCGATCTGGAACTCAACCATGGGGTTCCCTGGAACTTGGGCATTGGTCCCACGTGCAATGAGAAACAGATCAGCGTTTCGAGTACTGCCCTGGACAATGGGGAGGCTGAAAGACAACCCGCCAGGGCTGGGGAGCCTGACCGTCCCCGTCAGTTCGCGATCACTGTGAACGAGAGTGAGGGTAATGGGATCCACGAAGCCAGCCTTGGGTCCGGAAGTCCATTCCATTGTTCCCATCCACGTTCCGGTGATATTGACCGGCGCAACGAGGAAACACCCCCACAAAAAGAGGCACAGAAGCATTACGATGCGAGCAACAAACCCCTTCAACCCACGACTCATAGTTCACCTCGACTCATCTTGGCAGAGAATGAGGAGATCTGCTGTGACCTAGGTTGTACGAATGCGGGACGCTGAGCACCCAAATTTGGGAGGCGCTGGAGTACGGATCATCGGTATACTTAGCCATGGAGGTGCGAGATGCCCGAACTGCCCGAACTGGAAGTGATGAAGGACGTTCTATCGGAGAAGATTATCGGCCGCACCATCGTGTCTGCAACCCCATTTCATCCGGGCATCTTGAAGACGGTAGATCCTGGATTGGACTCGCTTGTCGGCAAATGCCTGGCGAGCATCTCCCGATGTGGCAAACACCTTGTTTTCACCCTTGCGGAAGAATTGCACATCGTGATTCATCTGATGCTGGCCGGCCGATTGATTCTCTGCCGATCAGATACCAAGGCGACCAAGGCGAGTGGGTTCCTGATCGCGTTTGAGGATGGTGAGGACTTGCGGCTGATCGAAAACACGAAAACCCATCGCGCCCGTGTCTATGTCGTTCGCACTCCCAATGATGTCGAGTCCATTGCCAACATGGGAGTTGAACCACTGTCTGCCGAGTTCACACCGGAGTACCTGGTCGGCCATATCAAGAGTCACAGACGGCAACTGAAGAAGCTGCTTACCGATCAAACGATGATTGCTGGTATTGGCTCAGCCTATGCGGATGAGATCCTGTTTGATGCTCAACTCTCTCCGATTCGATATGGCACGACCATGGCTGATGAAGAGATTGAGCGATTGTATTCGTCGATTCGATCTGTTCTTGAGTGGGCTTTGGCAGCGGTTCGCGCGGACGCTGGCGGGGCAACTCTCACTCCCCACAAGCGTGGATTCTTTCGTGTTTACGAGAAGACTGAAACACCTTGCCCTGAATGTGGGACGAAGATTGCAGAAATACGCTACGCACAAACCAAGACGTATTACTGCCCTAGATGCCAGGCGCAGGGAGCACTCATCCGAGATCGACGATCGTGGCTCACTCGGTAGCTGTGAGCCCAGAGCGGCTTGCTGATCTGAGTGCGTAGGAGAACACGGACACCCCTCGTGTTGGATTCGAGCAGAAGCTGGGTTCAATAAACGAAGGTCTCCTCTTGGGATGCCCATTTCTCGTATTCCACAAGGAAGAAGTTGTGGCTGCCTAGCAAATCCGCGGAACGGGATCGCCGAGCGGCATGTCCAAGAAACGCCGACCGCCGACAGGCGTTGTCATCACGACGCGTCCCGGAAATTTCGTGCCCACAATCCCAATGATGGCAGCATGCCGTCCAAGCGGATGCTTTTGTAGCGTTTCCAGAATCTGATCAGCCAACGCTGGATCAACGATCAGCACGGCTTTGCCCTCATTGGCGACCTCCAAAGGTGAGATGCCAAGAAGATCGGACAAGGCCTGCACTTCATCCCGGATGGGGATTGCGGATTGAGTCAGCTCAATGGTCGTGCCGGACTTGCCCGACATTTCATTGAGAGCCGCAGCCAACCCGCCTCGCGTTGGGTCCTTCATGGCGTGAATGCCGCCTATGGGCAGGATGGTGCGAATCATGGGCCAGATGGAATCCACATCGGATTTCAGTTCAGTTTCCAAATGGAATTCCTCGCGTGCAGCCAGCAGTGCCATGCCGTGATCCCCCATGGATCCGGTGACGATGATGACGTCTCCAGGAACTGCACCGGCATCACTAATCGCTGGATTGGCAATTCCAAGCCCTGTCGTGTTGATCACAATGCCGTCGATTTCTCCTCGCCCCATGACCTTGGTGTCTCCACAAATCAGGGGCGTTTGGGACCCGATTAACGTGTGAGCGAAGGATTCGACGATGCGGTCTATATCTGAAATGGGGAAGTCCTCTTCGATGATGACCGCCAAACTCAAGGCAAGCGGACGCGCGCCCATGACAGCGAGATCATTGAGTGTGCCTGCGGCAGCGAGTTTCCCGATATCGCCGCCGGGGAAGAAGATCGGTTTGACGACGTGGCTGTCTGTCGTCATCACCAGTTCTCCGGCAGTTGGCAACGCAATGGTTGCTCCGTCATCCATGGCTGACAAGCCGATTCTGCCCACCTGAGATGCAGCAAAATGAGGGAGAACGTGCTCGGCGAGTAGTCTGCTCATCATCTCGCCACCAGCACCGTGCAGCGGAGAAATGCGATTCTCGTTGGATGTCATGGTAGCTCACGACCTCCGTAGCGATACCAAATGCTGCATGCGCCCTCAGACCCCACCATGCATGGGCCAACGGGTGACAGCGGTGTACAGCGTGCTCTAAACAACGGACAATCTGCTGGCGTGGCTCGGGCCGTCAACACGTCGGCACATCGGCAGCCTGGTATTCTCTCGTCTCCAGTTTTGCCCTCGATGTGGAACCGAAGACGTGCATCAAATCGGGCGAATTCCTCTCGCAAGCGATATCCTGAATCGGGAATGACCCCAATGCCTCGCCATTGCACGTCAGTTGATTCAAACACCCTCGCAATAAGCCTCTGAGCAGTTATATTTCCTTCATCAGCGACGCCGCGAGGAAAGCCGTTCTCAACAAATCCCTGACCATTGCGGAGCTGTCTGAGAATGAGCGCAATAGCATAGAGGATGTCTAGCGGCTCAAAGCCTCCGATGACGATGGGGATCTTGAAGAGATCCAACTGCTTCGCATAGGGAGCCATGCCAAGAATGGTCGACACATGCCCGGGGGCCAAATAGCCGTGGATGTTGGTGCCAGGCATGCTGAGCAACACAGCCATTGCCTCGGGGATTTTCTTGTGCGAAACGAGCACTGAGAAATTGGCGGGCGGTTCATTCACCAATACTGCGGCTGTCATTGGCGTGGTGGTTTCAAATCCGACGGCGAAGAAGACGACTGCGCGATCCGTCTCCTTGGCAATGTTGGAAGCTTCGGCAGCAGACAGCACGACGCGGATGTCACATCCCTTGGATCGAGCTTGCTCCAAGGTCAAGCGTGTGCCGGGAACGCGCGTCATGTCGCCGAATGTACAGAGGATGGCACCTGCTTCTGCGATTTGAACAGCCGCGTCAATATCGGCTGTCGGAGTCACGCACACAGGACAGCCAGGCCCCTCAAGGATCTCCACATTCTTGGGCAAGAAACGACGAAGTCCGTGCTGGGTGATCGCCATCTCGTGGGTTCCGCAGACATGGACGATCTTGACTGGAGTGGATGGCGCAAGCGAAGCGATGACATCTGCCAGTTGGCGTGCGCGTTTGGGATCCGATAGCTCAAACGGACGTGGCATCAGAGCTCGTCCGTTCTGCCGCGAGGAGATTCTGCGCTGTGACTCGCAGGAGAATGCGAACTCGGATCAGCTTGCTGCGCAGTATCTGGAACAGGAGAATGCGAAGCATTCTCCAACGAACTCGGATCAGCTTGCTGATCCGAGTTCGCATCATCAGACCGAATGGCATTCTCGCCAAGCGAGTCTGCCAATTCGTCAAACAGCTTGAGCGTCTCCTCGCCATCTGCGGCTGACATTCTGCGAATGGCAAAGCCGGTATGAATCAACACATAATCGCCCGGAGCCAGCGGCTCAGTGAGCGTATCCAA
>JAHITR010000028.1 GCA_018817505.1 Candidatus Bipolaricaulota bacterium
AAGTAATGAAGACAGCGTCTTCGGGTACGTTTGTTGTGGGCAACACCATCACCTATACCTATAACGTGACCAATACGGGCAATGTCACGCTCTCGAACATCACATTGAGCGACGACATCCTCGGTCCGATCAGCTTGGCAGCCACCACACTGGCTCCCGGCATCTCCACCACCGGCTCAGCAACGCACGTGGTGAACCAAGCCGATGTCGATGCCGGATCGATCGTGAACGTGGCTACGGCCACTGGCACGCCGCCTTCAGGCCCCAATGTCACGGAAACGGATACTGAAACCGTAACCTTTGCGCAGGCTCCAGCGCTGACGATCTCCAAATCCGGTGATGCGGGCCCTGTTCGCGTAGGCGAGACAATCAACTATCAGATCACCGTCACAAACGCAGGGAACATCACACTTCACAACGTCACCGTGAGTGATCCGTTGCTTGGCATCTCGCAGAATCTTGGGACATTCGTGCCTGGGGCTACGCAGATCGTCGCAGGTACCTACGGCCCCGTGGTCGCAGGTGATCTCCCTGGGCCGATTGTGAACACGGCAATCGCAGTTTCGGATGAGACTCCGCCGGTAGAGGATGACCATAGCGTCGCCGTGTTGCCGCTCGGCATTGACCTTTCCCTGACGAAGACAGTCAGTCCTGTCAATGTATCTGTTGGAGAATTGGTGACATTCGAGATCATCGTCAGCAATTCGCCGAACTTCCTCGATGCAACAGGAGTGGCGGTCATTGACACCCTTCCTGACGGATACACCTTCGTCGGCTTCGCAGTAAGCCAGGGCAGCTATACGTATCAGAGCATCGACTCGAATCGCAGTTTGTGGGTTGTCGGAGATCTCCCCGCGGGCAGTAGTGCGACGCTTCAGGTATTCGCGACGGTGCTCGAAGGTGGACCGTATCTGGCACCGGCCGAAGTTTCCGCCCAAAACGAGGATGACATCGACTCCATCCCAGCCAACGCGGCCATTCGATCTGAGGATGACGATGACGAGGCAGTTGTCTTCATCGATACGCCGATCGCCGATTTGTTGGTGACCAAAAACGTGGATAACGCCATTCCAAACGAGACAGAGATTGTCGTCTTCACGGTCTCGGTCTACAACGGTGGCCCCTACACCTCAACAGGAATCGTGTTACAGGATGCATTGCCAGTAGGATTAACCTACGTGGCTGACACTTCTGGTGGAGCCTACGACCCCGTGACCCATGCGTGGAATGTTGGCGACCTGATCGTCGGAGAACTCGCATCGTTCACATTGTCTGCCCAAGTCGACGCCGGCACAGCAGGGACGACAATCACCAATACGGCGTTGGTCATCGCCAACGACATCGTCGATCCATCTCCTGCCAACAACCGGGACAGCGCAGACGTGACTGTTGGAACGCTCACCGCTGGTGGCGGTGGCACAAACGACGAGTGCGACGGCAAGGTCATCATCTCCGAAATCGCTTGGGCCGGGACTGCTGCTAATGCGAATGACGAGTGGATCGAGCTTCGCAATATCGGTGGCTCGGCTGTCGATCTGACGGGTTGGGAGCTACGATGGCGCAAGAAGCAACCTGTGACTCCTGAAGACTTCGAATGGAAGATCGTGCAGCTTTCTGGCGAGTTGCAGCCCAGCACAACGCCAATCTGTGAAGTGGCTGATCTCGAGCCTGAGCCAGCAGTCGACTTTGTCAAACGCCAAGTCGATGATTTGTCATGGTTTGTCGTCGCCCGCCCCGTCAATTTGGACGCAAGCTACATGCTCCTTGAACGTGGAAGCGATATGACCGTCAGCAATATCGAAGCTAACATTGTCTACGACGACCTAGCGCCCTACACGATGGAACTCTCTGATGCTGGCGATATCGTCGAGTTGGTCAATGCGAGTGGTG
The DNA here is from genome assembly GCA_018817505.1 of Candidatus Bipolaricaulota bacterium. Lineage (GTDB taxonomy): Bacteria > Bipolaricaulota > Bipolaricaulia > UBA7950 > UBA9294 > SPBW01. The sequence continues at coordinate 1,891 of JAHITR010000028.1, forward strand.
TCGTCGTCGACACGGCCAACGCCTTCCCGAGTTACGAGGGCAACTGGCCTGCTGGCGATCTGTTGACACGCGGCACGATGGAAAGAACTGACGTTCTGGCCCCTGATGAACCCGGAAACTGGCATACTAACCTGGGCATCATTACCCGCGGATTGGATGCCAATGGAAGGCCGCTCATTGCTTCCGCGGATGTCGTCAATTCGCAGACGTTAGAGGAGATGGAGTTGTTCATCGGTCTGGATACAGCCAAGACACTGCCCGGCGCGCGCTTGGAAGTGGGACTCGACCTGACCCGAGACGACCGCAAGGATACAGGATGGCCCTGGATCCGCATCACGCGTCCTGCTGGTACAGCTGTCGCGACAGGAGTAGAGGGCGGAGGCGGACAATATACTGATCCCGTCTATTCGTTTGCCAGCCGATATGCAAACGACACCTATTGGTTGGGCATCGACACAGCGGGTCTTGTCCCTGGTGACTACCTTGTTTGGGTCGTCTACGGTGAAGGAGAGACGGTACTGATCCCCATCACCGTCCTAAAATAGCCATCGCCAATCGTGGGGGTTCTGTCAGAGTTGACAGAGCCCCCCGTTTCATATTCCATCATTCGCTTTGCCGTCACCGAATCCATCTCGTATGATCGAGGAACATGTCTACTTCAGAACGATCAGAAACACAGGTCCTGAACAAGGAATCGCTCCGAGAACTCATCATGGCAGGAGCGTACCGGGTGATTGCCCATCGTGAGCATTTGGACCGGATCAACGTATTCCCGGTTCCAGACAAAGACACAGGCACCAATCTAGCCATGACCATGCGTGCCATTTTGGATGGCCTAAAACAGCCACTGCCTTCATTGGCGGCTGTTAGTTCGATCGTGGCGACCAGTGCCTTAACAGGTGCTCAGGGAAACTCAGGCGTCATTTTTGCCCAGTTCTTTCAAGGCATGCGCGAGGAAATTGCCGATTCTGTCAGCCTCTCGATGAATCGTTTTGCGGCCGCACTTCGCTGCGCGGCAACGCGTGCTCGAGAGGCACTCGCACATCCTCGCGACGGAACCATTCTGACCGTGATCAGCGACGTCGCCGATCACATGAACAGACAGGTTGACAAACTGCCAACTTTCCGCGCCCTTGTGGATGAGGGCCTGGCGATCGCTCGCAAATCCCTTGCGACGACGACGGATCGGCTGGCAGAGTTGCGAAAGGCGGGCGTGGTCGATGCAGGAGCCCTTGGATTCGTCCACTTCCTAGAAGGCATACGCGACTTTTTCCATTCTGACGGCCAGGCACTCGGAGACATCGAGATCTCGGAAATTGAAGAGTCAGATGCTCCGCAGCCTACACCAGTTCACGTGAGTTTTCGCTATTGCACAGAGGCCGTCGTGTGGGGTGCAAACATCGATAGATCGGAAGTCATCGAGAAACTGAGCGAGCTAGGGGATTCAGTGGTTGTTGCCGGAAACGGTGAAGAAATCCACGCTCACGTGCACACCAATGTGCCTGCCTATGTATTAGAAATGCTCGCCAACTACGGAACCATTGCCAGTCAAAAGGTCGAGGATATGCTTGCCAGCATCGACTACTCAAATCCATCGAACGATGCTTCCGAGAGACAGGGAATGGCGCTCGTAACAGATTCGGCGTGCGATCTTCCGATTCAATTCATCACTCAAGAACGGGTTCACATGGTGCCAGTTCGCATCGTGTTTGACGATGTGGCAATGCTTGATCGCGTGGACATCACCCCAACCCAGTTCTACAAGCGGGTTCAAGAGAGCGACAGCCTTCCCACGACGTCTCAGCCCAAGCCCATTGACTTCCTGAACCTATACCGACATCTGGCCTCAACGCACGTCAGCATCCTCTCTGTTCATTTGTCGGCACAGCTGTCAGGCACATGGCAGTCCGCCCAAACAGCAGCCAAGTTGGTGACAAGCGAGACCGGCGTCCCCATAGCCGTGATTGACAGTCGGTCTGCTTCCGTCGCAGAGGGGTTGGTTGTTTGGGCAGTCGCCAAAGCTAGGGAGTCCGGTCTATCGCCCGCGCAATGCACAGCCATCGCTCACGAGGCTGCTCAAAGGACGGAAGTGTTCGTCTATGTTCCCTCGATCGACACGTTCGTCAGGGGAGGCAGGGTGTCCCCACTTGAGGGCGTCATCGCCAAGCTGCTTCATCTTCTTCCGGTTCTGACTGTCTCAAATGGCAATCTGGTCTCTGCCGCGAAGGTGATTGGCCGTCGAACGGCACGGAACCGGTTCTTGCGCTATGCGCTGAAGGTGGCCCGTGGGGCGCTGCGCCCCATGTTCGTGATCAGCCATTCAGCGGCCGCTGACCTTGCAGAACAAATGCACGCTGCTCTCAGCAAGCAATTCCCCGATGCTCCAATATGGATGACTGACACGACGCCGGCTATTGGCAGCCATGCAGGACCGGGGGGATTGGCCATCGGAATTCTCGATGCCGGTCTGATTGACGAATCGATTCGAAGGAGCCAATCTGCATGATGTCACTTGCTATTCTCCTCATTCTTTCCTATCTCCTGGGCGCATTCCCTTCTTCCATCGTCTACGGAAGGCTCTTCCGAAACATCGACGTTCGCAAGCATGGTAGTGGCAACGCTGGGGGCACAAACGCTTGGCGCGTTCTTGGATGGAAGATTGGCCTGCCTGTGATACTCACAGACGTTGCCAAGGGGGCATTGGCATCTCTCGTCATCGCGCGAATTCCCGTTGGCGAACTCCCTCTTGAGTTGAATGTTGTAGCTCTGCTATGCGGCGTCGCCGCCCTCCTGGGGCATGTTTTCCCAATCTACACGCGATTCAAGGGCGGCAAGGGCGTGGCCACTGGTGCAGGCATGTTATTGGTTAATGCTCCCATTCCCGTCGCATGTGCTCTGGGTGTCTTTGCGCTGACGCTCTTTCTCTTCGGGAAGGTCTCTTTGGGATCGATCCTGGCGGCAATCAGCTTGCCGATCTTCGTCGTGTGCATCGACAGGTTCACGTCCATCGATTATCCGATCCTATTGCTGGCACTCACGATCGCTCTTGCGCTGTTCATTTTGTATACACACCGAACGAACGTTCAGCGCTTGTTCAAAGGGCAAGAAAAAGGATTTCCGAAATTGCAGCTCTGGAAGAAATTCCTGCGACCTCGTCGACAGATGCCCCAACCCTAGAACTATTCAGCGTTTGACCGCCTCCAGCCCGGGTGCTACAATCGAGCCGGAGCGCATAAGGAGTTAGAATGGAAAAACCGTCACTTCGGGATCCGCGTAATCGCAATCTCCGAAACATTGCCTTTATTACCGTTGTCGTGATTCTCGGTCTTATCCTTCTTCAATCGCTGTTCGGCAACGGTACATCAGGGGAGAAAGTCAGCTATAGCGACTTCAAGGTCCTGGTTAACAGCGGCAATGTCGCTGAGATTGTCGTTAAGGACAACGTCGCCACGGCTACCTTGGTGAACGGCTCCAAGCAGTACGCACGACTGCCCAATGATGCTACCGGATATACACAGCTGTTTGACGAGAGCGGCGTGAAGACCACGTACGACTCTCCATCAAACAGTGGCATGTTCACGACGATGTTCCTATCGATGCTGCCGATATTGCTTCTGATCGCCGTGTGGATTTATATCATGCGTCGGACACAGGCCGGGGGAGGGGCGCTTGCTTTTGGTCAGTCGAAGGCCAAGCAAGTGCAGCCTAATTCCACGGACGTTCGGTTTAAGGACGTCGCCGGGATTGATGAGGTCAAGCAAGAAGTCGAGGAGATCGTCGATTTTTTGAAGGACCCGCGTCGTTTTGCCAGATTGGGCGCCGAAGTCCCCAAAGGAGTGCTCCTTGTCGGCGCTCCCGGAACGGGCAAGACGCTGCTTGCCAAGGCCATCGCTGGCGAAGCGGCTGTTCCATTCTTCTCGATCAGTGGGTCGGATTTCGTCGAGATGTTCGTCGGTGTCGGCGCTGCTCGTGTCCGTGACATGTTTGAAAAGGCCAAGTCAAGCTCCCCATGCATCATTTTCATTGACGAGATTGACGCAGTAGGACGAAAACGCGGCGCTGGGCTCGGGGGAGGCCATGACGAACGAGAGCAAACGCTCAACCAATTGCTCGCAGAGATGGATGGATTCGAACCGAACAAGGGCATTATCATTTTGGCAGCCACCAACCGGCCGGATGTCCTCGACGCTGCGTTGCTTCGCCCTGGACGGTTCGATCGACAGATTACCGTCCCTTATCCCACACTACGCGGTCGCGTCGAGATCCTGAAAGTGCATCTGCGCAACAAGATTGTGGGCGAAGATGTCGACGCAGAGATCATTGCGCGGAAGATTCGCGGATACACGGGAGCAGATATTCGCAATCTGTGCAACGAAGCCGCACTTCTCGCTGCGCGCTCTGACAAAGAGCAGATCGAGATGTGTGACTTCGAGGAAGCCACGGACCGTCTATCCCTGGGGTTGAAGCGCCCCAGCATGGTACCCACTGAGAAGGAACGAAAAATGACGGCATACCATGAGAGCGGACACGCACTCGTTGGACACGTTCTTAGTGGCGATGACTACAATGTCCACAAGATTACGATCCTGCCTCGAACTGCTGGCACAATGGGCTTTGTCGAGCCACTCGAGGTCGAAGAGCGATACTCTCATACGGAGACGGAATTCCGCAACAGGATCACATTCGGATTGGCTGGCCGTGCCGCAGAAGAAGTCATTTTCGACGAGTTCGGATCTGGATCAAGTGCGGATCTCCGCAATGCGACTCGATTGGCAACTGAGATGGTGATCAACCTGGGCATGAACAAGGAACTCGGACCCATCAGTCTCGGGCGGGAGCGCGCGGATGTCTTCCTCGGAGAGGAGCTCGTGCGCCGCAACGAACACTCTGAAGAGCTGTCGCGATTGGCTGACACCGAGATTCGAGGTTTGCTCAACGAATCGTATCAGAAAGCCAAGGATCTGCTAACCCGTCATCGAGATGCCCTCATCGCCCTAGCGAACGAAGTTCTTGAGAAAGAGGAGATCTCCGGCACAGACTTAACCATGCTTCTGGGGCGCCTCGTTCCAGCTCCTGCAACTGGATGAGCACGCCTGCGAATCGCCTCGTGCTCCTGGGATCGACAGGGTCTATCGGCGTGCAGACTCTTGATGTGATTGATCAACTGGATGACATCGGACAGACGTTCGATGTCATTGGGCTGTCTGCCGGCCACGATTCCCCAACATTCCGCGCTCAGATCGATCGCATCAAACCAGGATATATAGCCGTAGCCTCGGAAACTGATGCAGCAAGGCTTCAGATCGATTATCCCGACTACACGGTAGTATGTGGCGATGAAGGCCTCATTCAACTGGCACGGCTAGAGGACGTTCATCTGGTCGTCAATGCTGTCGTCGGGGCTGTTGGGTTGGCTCCCACATTGTCAGCCCTGGAGGCTGACAAAGCGGTCGCATTGGCCAACAAAGAGAGTCTTGCGATCGGTGGAGACCTCATCCGCCGTGTGCTGAATCAAGGTGCAGGATCGCTGTTGTCCATCGATTCCGAGCACCATGCCCTGTATCGATGCTTGGGCGATCGCCCTATCGAAGAGGTGGCCCGACTGATTCTCACCGCGTCAGGAGGTCCATTCCTTAGAACTCCTATTCCTGAACTCAATCATGTCACGCCTGAACAGGCGCTGACACACCCCACATGGTCGATGGGCAAACGAATCACGATAGATTGTGCCACGATGGTCAATAAGGCTTTTGAGGTCATCGGGGCTCACCGATTGTTTGATGTCCCGTTCGAGGAAATCGATGTGCTCATCCATCCCGATTCTTGGGTTCATTCAATGATCGAATTCGTGGATGGCTCGATATTGGCTGATCTGGGACCTCGAGATATGCGCATTGCCATCCAAGGCATCCTCTGCCACCCGAGGCGACTGCCAACGCGTCTCCAGCGGCTTCCCATCGAACAGGGACTGCGTATCGACTTTGAGCCGTTCCCTCACGAACGCTATCCCGCATTTGCCACAGTTCTGAACGCGGCAAAGGCAGGAGGCAGCGCAGTGGCTGCCATGAATGCTGCAGATGAAGTCCTGATCTCCCGCTTCTTGAATCGCGAGATTGCGTTCACGCAGATTGCCGCAGGACTCCAAGTCATCTTGGATCGGTGGGATCGATTGATTCGCCCTCACGAAATGACAATTGATCTGGCATCGCTCACAAGAACAGATCGTTGGGCGCGCGCACAGGCGCAGCAAATCGCACACTAGGACTCTTCGCCACCGCTTCACCCGTCAAGAGCTAGCGAGAGCGCGGTTCTCGCAATGCAGAAACCGCCTTCCACAGCGGCGTTAGACGAACAAAGGCCCCATAGGAAAGGATGCCCACAAGCGTCGGGACCAGCACAGCACAGAGAGCGGCAGCTTCTCCCATCCCGCATCGAGTGAGGCCGACAATCACGCCCAGACCCGCACTCCCCACGCCGATCCACGCCAGCTGCGCGAGCATCTCGCGATTCAGACGCTGCCTCCACAACAGGATCATCCCCAGCAGGGATGCATTACAGATACCGGCGACCGCGGTGGCCAGCGCAAGTCCTGCCTCTCTCATCGTAGAAACGAGCAACAGATCCAAACCCACGTTCACTCCGACGGCCAATACCGACGCGAGCAATGGGAACAAAGGTTTCTTCCTTGCATAGGCCGCTCTCGTCAACACATAGACCCACCCGTACGGTACCAAACCGATTAAGTAGAAGGACAGCACACGCGCAGTTCGAACTGTGTCGGCGGGCGTGAACAATCCATGCTCGAACAGCAACCGAACCACGTCCGTTCCAATCACAAGCAACCCCACCATGGCAGGGAGGAGAACCATGGCACTGGCAACGATGCCCTCTTCCAAGTATTTGAGGAATCCAGCTTTGTCATTGCGAGACCAAGCCTGCGAAAATCGCGGCAACAACGCCGTTGCCACACTAACCGCCAGAACACCGAGGGGCAATTGATACAATCTCATGGCATACTGCAAAGAAGAAATGCCGCCGTCTCCGAGGTACGACGCGAGCTTGTTGTCCACAAGAAGATTGATCTGCGTCACACCTAGCGTCAGAAAGGCAGGCATCATGAGTCGCATCATCTGACGAATCTGCGAATGCATGGGCAGGATAGAAAAACGAAATCGAAAACCGGCACGCCACAGCGCAGGTACTTGGGACACAAGTTGCGCGCAGCCACCGATCAGGACTCCCAGTCCGACACCGAGAATGGGTGGGTCCATGAGCGGAGCCAATACAAGAATCCCGAACAGCATCCCCACGTTGTACCAAACCGGGGCAAAGGAGGCCGCAAAGAACCGGCGCTGTGAATTCAGAATCCCCATCATCACAGCAGAGACACCGATGACGGCAATGAACGGAAACACGATCCGCGTAAGTCGAATGGTCAGTGCCAGCTTCTCAACATCGAACCCACTCGCGAGAAAAGGGACATACCACGGCGCGAAAAGGACACCTAAGCCAACAATCACCGGAAACAGCACGACGAGCCAGGAAATGAGATTCGAGGCAAAGGCGTCCGCCCCCCTTGCCGCAGGATCTTCGGATTCACGCAGCTGGGTATACACCGGAACCATAGCTGTGGACAGAGCACCTTCTGCTAGCAGTTGCCTCAGGAAGTGAGGGACAAAGAAAGCAATCAGAAACGCATCATAGGCAGCACTTGCGCCAAATTGGCCCGCCAAGGCCACATCGCGAAACAGGCCGAGGCATCGGGAAGCCGCAGTCGCCACGGCCATGAGTAGTATGTCGCGAGCGAGTCGCTTCATGGAGCCAATGGAATCAGGCTGAGCGCCAATCGAATCGGTTCATGCGAGCCCAATTGAAACGACCCGTCCCCAGCTGCATATGCGATACCGCTTTCGCCGCATGAAGACAGCAAGACGACATCCTTCAGCACAGTAGGCAGCGAGTGAAGGATATCCATCAAGATTGAGTCGGCTTCGGAACTGCTGACAGAGCCCCCCTCGTAGGCAAGCACATACAGTCCACCCTGCCAATCACTGGCCAATACCGTTCCACCCGGAGGGAAGGATGTCCCAGCAGGCAGATTGTCATCGGAAAGCAGTGCGCCGTCACGCATGATCTGGGGGCCAGAAGACACAGCATAGGGATACGTTCCATCCGCGTGAGCAAATTGACAATCAACTTCGATCGGATCTCCCAAGTGTATGTCCGCGAGCCTTACTCTGGCCTCTCCGCTCGCCACGAGCAGAATCGCCGATGGATCTTCAGGGACGAATGATCCTTGATAAACCGAGACGACTCGATTGTCTCGGATCTTGATAGCTGTAAACGATCCGAGTATTCCCCGGGCAATGTTCTGTGCATAGCCAGGCGCATACATCACGACTTCTCCATAGATCAGTGGTCTGCTCACGCCATCCACTTCAATCCATTGCCCAGCATGCTTCACGCGAACAGAACACAAGGACGAAAATGCCGCCCATCGCCCGAACAAGTCAATGGCCAATACCTCGGAGGGGGTCTCGGATATCTGATACGGGATGCCTTTCATCACCAGACATTCGGTCGTAGCAGGTTCCGAGGAACAATCCAGTGAGATCGCCACAACAGCCGACGCATCATGTAGAACGGTCTGCAGGCTCGCCGTCGTCGGGTAGCCTGCTGCTGGGACTGTAGGTCGCAAACGGAATCGATCCCGCCACGACTCGATGAACAAATATCTGAGCTCGTGTTGCAGAGCTGAATTCTCCCACTCATGGACAACAATCCCCGCTTCGGTTTCAATGATCGATTCCGTGGTCGCCATGCTAGAGACACGAAAAGTCAGCGTGTAGAACTCGTCGGTCTCTAGTTGCACGGTGGACAGAATGGTGCCTGCTTCAAGAGTCATCGACAGCTCAACACCCGTTGCCGTGCCTAGCATTCGAACGGCCTGGATGTCCGATTCCCCAACTCGAATCAACTGAGCGGCCAATTCCAATTCAGTGTTCGGCCAAAATATTCTCACAACCTCGGACAAGCCTTGCTGAGATGTCGAAAGCTCGTGTGACGAGAAGCCGGACAAGCGTACAGTCACCTCACTCGAAGAAGCATCGATGGCTGAAACGTGGGGGCGGGAACATTTCAGATAGATGCCGCCTCCAATTTGATGAATTTCGCCACCAATTCGAGCCATCATCCAGTTCAAATCAGCGTAGATAATCTCGTTCTGTATGGAGAATGTAGCTACATCGAACGCTTGGCGAAACCCCGAGCCGCGCAGGACAACTTCGTTGTCAGCATAGGAGAATTCCAAGCCAATGAATCGACAGAATTCTCCCAGAGGAATAAGAACTGTCGATCCCTGTTGGAGAATCGGGTGAGAAAAAGAAAGCGGCTCCTCATGAAGATAGAGGAGCACGCCTTGCGAAAAACATGAAAGCGATGTCACAAGCCAAAGGGCAACGAGTATTCCCCCTCCCCCCCGGATGCGCATCCGACCTACTCCTTCTTCGTAGCCTCCTCATTGACCTGAATACGAACATCAACAGAGATGTCTTTATACAGTGCAATGGTTACGGCATGAGGCCCGAGCGTTTCAATGGAGGTCTCCACATGCACTCTGGAGGATTCGATGTGTTCCCCAACCAACTCCTCGATTTGAGCCACAATGTCCTCTGCACGGACCGACCCATAGAGACGGTCGTCGTCATGTGCTTTGCGTTCAAAGACCAGCGTCTGATCTGCTAGCTTGTCTCGAAGCACGAGAGCTTTCTCTTCTCTCTTCAGAAGTTCAGCCTCATGGGCGGCACGCTCTTTCGCGTACTGCGCCACGTTGTGCTCTGTGGGTTCAATGCCCAACCGTTGCGGGAATAAGTAGTTACGCGCATATCCGTCAGCGACTGTAACGACTTCCCCGACATGGCCTAAACGTTCAACTGTTTTGGTTAAAAGTACCTTAGCGATCGCGATCACCCCTGTCTAAACTCGACGTCATTGTAAAAAACCAGCTTGCCTACGTCAAATCACGTTCCTGATCGCAATTTGTAGCCATGATATACTGTGTTCGATGACACAGGAGATGGGCATGAACGAACAAACAGATCGCGTTCTCGTCATGGGAATCCTCAACGTGACTCCAGATTCATTCTACTCCGAAATACGCACCTTCGACACCGACGCGGCAATCGCAGCCGGATTGCGCATGATTGAGCAGGGTGCCGACATTGTCGATATCGGTGGCGAATCCAGCAGACCTGGAGCAAATCCCGTCACGACAGAGCAAGAGCTCCGCCGCGTTCTGCCGGTGATCGAAGGATTGCGGTCGAGAACGTCCGTTCCTCTATCCATCGATACAACCAAGGCACGTGTGGCCAAGGACGCTCTCCAAGCAGGTGCTAGCATCATCAACGACATTAGCGCGCTTCGCGCAGATCCCAACATGGCGGGCACGATCGCAGACGCCGGAGCCAAGGTCGTGTTGATGCACATGCAGGGCGTACCTCAGACCATGCAGAATGAGCCTCAATACCAGGACGTGGTCTCCGAGGTTTGCGATTTTCTAGTCGAACGCGCCCACACGGCTCAAGAGGCGGGAATTCCTGCAAGCAATATTATTCTCGATCCGGGCATTGGATTTGGCAAACGGCTAGAACACAACCTTGCTCTGCTTCGTCGACTTTCCAAACTCGTATCCTACGGGTACCCTGTTCTTGTTGGGCTTTCACGCAAGTCGTTTCTAGGCTTGCTCCTCGATCTGCCTGCGTCCGAAAGGCTTGAAGGGACCATCGCAGCCAATGCAGTCGCGATCGCATGTGGAGCGAGTATCATTCGAGTCCATGATGTGAAGGAGGGAAGGCGAACTGCCGATGTGGCTATTCGTCTGCGACCATGACACTTGATATCCGAGAATACAACGCGACACCCGGGCATCGGCTGCCCGTCAGTGTTCGCCTCACACCGCCTGAGAATCTTTTCGAGGACACGGACTGGACGGTAAGCGAGATCCAGATCACGGGAGAGGCGTTCGCTCAGCTTTCCACGCTCTACATGGAAGTCGATGTCCACGCCCACTTCACGCAGCCTTGTCGTCGTTGCCTAGCCCCTGTCCATGGGGTCGATGTGGTGTCTGAGCCATTTGAACTTCAAATCCTGCCCGGAACCGATCAAGTTGACGTGTTGCCTGTCGTGCTTCAGCTGATCCAGACAGTGCATGATCCACATGTCGTCTGCCGACAGACCTGCCGGGGGCTCTGCCCGACCTGTGGTACCAATCTGAACGATGATCCCGATCACACCTGCCGCGAACCGCATTCAGACCGCAAGACACTGAGAGACTACCTGTCATGAGCCATGGCGTCGTTGCCATCGGCTTTGATCCGGGACTGGCCATTACGGGGTACGGCGTCGTTCGTATGGAGGCAGGCAAATGGGAAGCCATCGCCGGCGGAGTGATCCGTACCAAGAAGGACACGCCACGGGCAGAACGATTGCGAATGCTGCATGACGAAGCTCAATCGCTCATCGAGACCTACCGCCCCATTGGTATGGCCATCGAGGAAGTGTTCTTTGCTACCAATGTACAATCAGCCATAAGAACAGCTGAAGCTCGCGGTGTTCTATTGATGGCGGCAGCGGGCATTCCCATCCGCGGCTACACACCATTGCAGGTGAAGAAGCGAATCGCTGGATATGGGAAAGCCACCAAGGCACAAGTCCAGGCCATGGTTCAGCGCCTGTTGAGCTTGGCAGAGCTACCGAAGCCTGATGACATGGCCGATGGGTTGGCACTGGCCATCTGCTATCTCCACGAAGAAAGGGGAGTGGATCCAAGAGAGCATGACTACGTATGAGCAGGTACTCCAGATCACGGCAGCAACAGATCCCCAGAGATTGCTCATCATCGATGGCCACTCATGGGCCTACCGCGCCTTCTATGGCATTCCCGATCTGACATCGCCGACAGGTCAGCCGGTCGGCGCAATCTTCGGGTTCTGGCGAGCATTTGTGCAGATCATGCGCGCATTTCCTTCGGATCATGTTGCAGTCACCTTCGATGCCTCTGGCCCGACATTCCGCCACAACATGTATCCGCAGTACAAGGCGACGCGCAGCCCGATGCCCGAAGAACTGCGTTCGCAGATTCCGTTGATCCAACGGCTGCTTGAAGAACTTGGTGTTCCTGTGTTTTCTGTATCTGGCGTTGAGGCCGATGATGTCATGGCCACCCTGGCCACTCAAGCCAGTCTCAATGGTTACACGAGCTTGATCGCCTCGTCAGACAAGGACTTGGCACAGCTTGTCAACGACGATATCTTCCTGCTCCGTCCAGCAGGTCGCGGAATCGATTCATCTTCTCAGATCATCGATGCCTATGGCGTGGAAGCCAAATTCGGCGTTCCTCCGGAAAAGATTGTCGATTTGCTATCGCTGATTGGCGACAGTTCGGATAACGTGCCCGGCGTTCCTGCAGTCGGAGAAAAGACAGCCACCAAGCTGCTGCAGCAATTCTCCACTCTCGCAAGTGTCTTGGCTTCGGCCGGGAAGGTAGGCAATCGGCGCGTCGCCGAAAACCTAGTGACGTACGCCGATGATGCCCGGCGTGCTCAAGAACTAATTCGACTTAGGATAGATCTTGAGCTCGGCGACATCCCTGCAGATTGTCGATTGAAAGGCATTAGCCTAGAGCCGCTGGTGCAAACATTGACGGAATTCGGATTCTCCAGCGTGCTGAATGAAATCGGACAAGCACCATCAGCACTGGCAGTCCCCAAATCGCCCGCCGTAGACGTCGCCTATTCCACCATTCTGAAGCCCGAACAGTTCGATGCGCTTCTGTCTGAGCTAGCAGGCGCCAGCATCGTGTCCATTGACCTGGAAACGACGAGCACCGATCCTCATCAAGCGGACATTGTTGGCATTGCTCTCTCCATGCAGCCGCTGGTCGGATACTACATTCCCATCGGCCACAACACGCTCGATGCACCCGCGCAACTGGATTTGTCGTTGGTGTTGGAGGCGCTTCGCCCATTCCTTGAAGCTCAACAACCCCAGTTGATTGGCCAGAACATCAAATACGATCTCATCATTCTGAAGCGATACGGTATTCATCCCGCAGGCATCAGCTTCGATGCCATGATTGCCTCACACCTCACTCAGCCCGAGGAACACAGACACAATCTGGAGCGAATTGCAAGCGACGTGCTTGGATGCTCGATGATCAGTTTCGAAGATGTCGCAGGGAAAGACGGATCCTTTGCCGCCGTGCCTGTGGAGAGCGCAACAATCTACGCAGCTGAGGACGCAGAGATCGTTCAGCGACTGCGTGAGCCGCTGCTTGGACGATTACAGGCTCAGAACCTGCTTTCTCTGTTTGACACCGTGGAGATGCCGCTCGTCCCCGTACTGGCTGGCATGGAACTCAACGGCATTTCTCTCGATGCTCATGTGCTGGCTGCACAAGGCGATGAGATCCGCAAAGAGTTGGAGATCCTTGAGTCCGATCTGTTTGACATCGCAGGCGAGCCCTTCAATCCAAATTCCCCCAAGCAGGTGGCTGAGATTCTCTTCTTTCGCCTTGGATTGCCCATGCTAGCCAAGACGAAGTCCGGACCTTCAACATCAGCCCAGGTGTTGACGCGACTGGCGGAGCTCCATCCGCTCCCTGGCAAGTTGATCGTTCATCGAGAGTTGCGGAAGCTGCTGTCGACATACATCGATCAGCTTCCCAAAGCGATCCATCCTGTAACTGGACGCATTCACTCCTCATTCCATCAGACCTCAACCGCCACGGGCAGACTGTCTTCATCTGATCCCAATCTCCAAAACATCCCCACGCGGACGGAAACAGGAGGAAGAATCCGCAGTGCGTTCGTTGCACCTCCTGGCCACAGGTTCGTTGCCGCCGACTACTCACAAATCGAGCTTCGATTGCTAGCTCATTTCTCTCAAGATGACAACCTGCTTGACGGCTTCCGCTCAGGCGTCGACCTGCATCGGCTAACTGCCAGTCACGTGTTCGGGTTGCCCGAGAACGAAGTAACCGACCAGCTCAGAGACGCGGCCAAGCGCATCAACTTCGGGATCCTCTACGGGATCAGCCCCTTCGGACTTGGACGCGAACTGCGAATTCCGCAATCTGAAGCCAAGGGCTACATTGATCGTTTCTTCGCCGCCTATCCCAAGGCCAAGGAAACTCTCGATCGACTCGTTGAGACAGCTACGCGAAATGGCTATGCGGAAACCCTAATGGGTAGGCGCAGGCCACTACCCAATCTGACTTCGCGCAACATGCAGCAGCGCAATTTCGATCGCCGCAACGCCGTCAACACGCCCATTCAGGGGAGTGCGGCCGATCTGATCAAGCTGGCCATGATTCACATCGACCAGAAGATTCGAAACCAGAGCCCGTCCGTGAAGATGATTCTCCAAATCCACGATGAATTGGTGTTTGAGGTTCCAGAACACCTTCTTGAACCAGCAATTGCTCTGATCCGCGATGGGATGGAAAACGTCTATCCGCTGAGCTTGCCGCTGACGGTCAAGGTGAGTACAGGCATCAACTGGGGGGAGCTGTAGATCACGTGTCGAGCAGCAGCGTCGTGCCGAAACCCGACTCGCGGAGTACACTCAGGATGAAACTTCTTGCCTGGAGTCGTGTATTTGTGGGGCGTTCCTCAAAGGAGAGTCTCATGGTCAGACGAGCACGGATCATTGTCCTATCGCTGTTGCTGTGTCTTGTTTCATTGACAGCAACTGCCTTGCCTGACTTGGTTATCTCGGAGATGCGCCTGGAGCCATCTCTCCCTCAAGCTGGAGAGTCCGTATTCATCGAGGTTACAGTCGTCAATGACGGCCCCGATGACGTCGAGAAGCCCTTCTTCGTACACTTCTTGATGGATGGCCGCAAGATCGCCGTGCAATCCATTGTGGGAGGCGTTTCATCCAATCGATCCAAACGTGTGGCCATCGAGTGGCTGGCGATCGCTGGCGTGCATACGCTCGTTGCTGAAGTCGATCCGCCCATCAGCCGCATTGATGAGTCCGATGTATCGAATAATCAGCACTCTCTGATGTTCACCGTCGCTCTCAGTGAAGAGACTGTAGCCGCCATTGGTCCACTGAAGATCGTTGTTGCACCGTTCAGCGATTTGTCTGGGTCCGGTTTTCTCCGCGTGGGAGAAGGTGTCTCCGATAAATTGATGGATCAATTCCTGGGTATGGGCTTGCGTGTGCTGGAACGATCAGAGCTTGAATCCATCATGCAACGACGTGAACTCAATCCGTCTCTACCATCTGACCTCGCGCTCGCGGCACAAGAGTTGGGAGCTGACATCCTCATCGCAGGATCAGTGACCGCGCTTGACGTCCACGAAAGCTCCCTTCAGTTAGGTGTTCTCGCGATTCGTAGTGCTGAGGTGAATATCCGTCTGTCTGCTAGCCTTGTCGATGTATACTCCGCAGAGATGGTTGGGGCTGTCGACGCGGAGGGATATGCCGAAGGAACAACTGGATTCTCATTCGATTTGACCGGATTTCTTGGAATCATGGCGTCAGATTCTGATGATCTCTGCGGCGGAGGCCTTCAGACTGCGCGATCTTGGTATAGCGTAGGCGAAGCTATCTCCATTGCCTATCACAATCCCGGGGCAGCTGACTGGTTTAGCATCGAAATATCAACATCCATCGGCTCGTTCGTACGATGGCTTGGCTGGCAGTTTGTCGACATGAATGCCTGCACTTTGTGGAATTGGAATCAACTCAATACCTCGAACCTCCAGATGTCTCCTGGCGTCTATACGGCCAAGATCTGGGACGGCATCGCCTATGTCGCTCAGGTAAGTTTCCAGATTCGCCCTGGCATCTCTCTGTCGGTTCTTCCCGCCACGGAGATCACCGTAGGTACCCCACAATTCGAAGACACGGTTGTAGGCAGTGCGCTCAATGCCGCCGTGGACAATTTGTCGGTGAACCTACTCAATTCACTGGAAACTGCCTCTGCTACCTTCGCTGAAGAAGCCATGGGATCCGCCGCGGCGAGAAGCCCGCTGTCCTCAAGACGAGAGGGCCAGATTGCCTCGCTTCTTCCTGACGGCCGCGTCGCCATCAATATTGGGGCTTCCGTAGGTGTCGCACAGGGTGAGTTGTTCGAAGTGCTCGGCGTAGCTAATGTCATCGTCGACCCCCAGACACTTGAGATCTTGGATTACGAAACGCTCTCCGTAAAGGGACAAATTGTGATCACCGAGGTTCGCGACAGGGTCTCATATGGCATGCGCACGTCCGACTTCCAACCGGCAATCGGCGATATCGTTCGATGGCTGGCTCCCTGATTCATTCGTCCACGTCTGATTGGCAATCAATCTGCCGATTCGATAGACTGCACCCGATGAATCGAAACCTCGTACGCTATCTTGGCTTGGCCGCCATCTGTATTTGCTTCGGATTCGCCCAGGTGCAAGCAGAAGGGCTTCGTTCCATTGGCCTACGTGTGGCGATTTCTTGGAGTGATACGCCAATTTGGATCGGAATCGAAGCCTCGACGGAGCTATCGTTCTCAGTTCTTTCGGGATCCCTTTTCATCACGCCTGATGGGAAGACGCTATTTATGGCACATTTGGACGTTCCGCTGCAAGAGAATGGATCGGCATTTCTCAGATTGACTGGGGGCTTTTACTACTTCGGACCGAGGCAGCCACTCCCCTATCCGCTTGCGGGCGTAGGCCTCTCGTATCTTGCAATCGCCGTCAGCCCTATCTACTTTGCGTTCTCGGGTGAATTCGTTTATCCGCTCGCATTTCCTCTCCCCATGTTCTCCATCTCTGGAGGGTGGCTACCCTAGACCATGACACAATACTTCGGCACAGACGGCATCCGCGGAAAAGCCAATCAGCTGCTCACGCCTGAATTGGTCTTGGCCCTGTCCCGGGCCATCGCATCGACCATTGTTCCGCGCGGAGGTCGCGTTATTATTGGACGCGATACGCGAGTCAGCGGGCCGATGCTTGAAGCAGCGCTTTCTGCCGGTCTAGCATCTGCAGGTCTCGATGTGTGTCTGGCGGGGATCATTCCCACGCCAGCTATCTCCTTCCTCATCAAGGATGAACGCGCAGATCTGGGTATCGTCATCTCCGCATCACACAATCCTCCTGAAGACAACGGCATCAAACTGTTCGACCAAAAGGGCCAGAAGCTGTCCCAGGAGCAAGAGATACTGATCGAGAGTTCGCTCCAGGGACCCCATCCAGTGTCCCCATCGATCGGAAAGGTTTCTGTTTTGGAGGCAGCGGCCACTCGATATGCAGCGTTCCTCAGCGGCGCCATCGATTCAGAACATGTCGATCTGACAGGCATGACCCTCGTTGTGGATTGCGCGTATGGATCCACCGCCCCCATTGCTCCGCACGTATTCCGCCATCTCGGAGCCACGGTGATTCCTATTCATTGCGAATTGGACGGAGAGAAAATCAACGTCGATTGTGGAGCCACCAACCTCGCGCAACTCCACGAGATCACAAGAGAGCACGGCGCAGACCTTGGCATCGCCTTTGATGGCGATGGCGATCGTGTTCTCCTCGTCGATCCAGACGGATTCGAGATCGATGGCGACCGCATGATGGGTATTGCTGCGTCCAGTATGGCAGAACGCAATTTGCTTGAACCCTCTGCCATCGTAGCGACCATCCTCAGCAATCGCGGGCTCGAAGTGTGGCTGGAAGAACGCGGCATCGAGGTTCATCGGACAGATGTGGGGGATCGTCACGTGTCCCATCGAATGATCGAGGAGGGGATCCAAATCGGGGGCGAGGCTTCTGGCCACGTTATTTTCCGTGATCACTCGCCCACGGGTGATGGCATTCTCACCGCCGTCAAGCTCCTGGAAATCGCCCATCATCATGGATGCGACCTGCCTACACTGGCGCGACAGATTCCTCTGTACCCACAGATTGCCCGCAACATCGTCTGCAGTTCCCCCAGTCAATTGGCAGTAGATCCGCGAGCGCAGGATCTTCTTCAGCAAGCTGAGAAAGCTCTCGGCCACACAGGCCGCGTTGTTCTTCGTCCATCAGGAACGCAGCCGATGTTGAGAATCATGATCGAGGCAGAGGATGCCAGCCGATGCGAGCAGATCGCAAATTCGCTCGAAGCAGGCTTGCAGAAAATCGCCCGCATCGACTGACTCTAGACGTTCGTGCTATTCGCCATCCAGCGGAACCTTCAACACCGGATTCTTGGCTGCCTGGGTTTGATCCAGGCGGCGGACTGAAGCACGCACTGGAGCATCATGCAGCAGTTGTGGATTCTCTTTCGCTTCTCGCGCGACGATCTCCATGATCTCAGCAAATCGATCGAGAGTTGCTTTGCTTTCAGTTTCCGTGGGCTCAATCATGATCGCTTCCTTCACTGTAAGCGGGAAGTAGATCGTCGGTGGGTGCACGCCGTAATCAATCAGGCGTTTAGCGATATCCAGCGTCGAGATCCCTTCTGCCAGCCCCTTCCCTGAGAGGACAAACTCATGTTTGCACAGTCCATCATAGGGCAAGGCATACGTCTTCTTGAGCCGCTGCTGAAGGTAGTTGGCGTTCAAAACTGCATTCTCGCTAACCTCGCGCAACCCGACATCCCCCAGTTGGAGGATATAGGCGAAGGCACGCACGGCCACGAGGAAATTGCCGTAGAACGAATGCACGCTGCCAATTGAGTGTGGGCAATTCCAGTCCAGTTTGTACTGTTCGTTCTCAAGACGTACTCGAGGAACAGGCAGGTAGTCCACCAGCGCGTCAGAAACGGCAATCGGACCAGATCCCGGCCCGCCGCCGCCGTGTGGCGTCGACATCGTCTTGTGTAAGTTGAAATGGAAGACGTCTGCACCCATATCTCCGGGACGTGTCTTCCCCATGTAGGAATTGAGATTCGCCCCATCAAAGTAGCACAGACCGCCGGCGGCATGGACCTTTTCTGTGACCTGCAAGATATCGGATTCAAAGATGCCCAATGTATTGGGGACCGTGAGCATAATTCCGGCAACCGTATCATCGAGGGCTTCATCCAGAGCAGCAAGATCAATCCTGCCTGTCTCGTCCGATGCCACTTCGGTCACCGAGAATCCCGCCAAAGCCGCGGATGCCGGATTCGTCCCGTGAGCTGTATCAGGCAGAAGGATTCGCTTGCGTTCGTGCTCTCCGCGAACCTGGAAATATTTCTTGAACAGGAACATGCCAGCCAACTCGCCGTGCGCTCCAGCGACCGGCTGAAGCGAGACATCGGCCATTCCAGCAATGCCTCGCAGGAATCCTGTGAGCTCAAACATCAGCTGAAGTGCGCCCTGTGATCGACTGACGTCACTGCGGGGATGGAGTCCAGAAAATCCAGGCAACACAGCCATCGCTTCGTTGAGCTTCGGGTTGTACTTCATCGTACAGCTTCCCAGCGGATAGAAGCCATCATCCACGCCAAAATTGAGCTTAGATAATTTGGTGTAGTGCCTAGCCACCTGCGGTTCCGACAGATCGGGTAGGCGAAGGGGCTGCGTACGAACGTGCGCGGCGTCGATGAGCCGTTCCACTCCCTGAGCAGGAACGTCCAGCTCGGGGAAGAGTCCTCCGACCTTTTCACTACATCGACAATCAAAGATAGTGCTCATCGACTCCCTCCCAGCACTCGAGTCAACCGATCGAGCTCGTTCTTCGTTCGCTTTTCTGTCACAGCGAACCGAAGCACACGGTCGAGACCAAATGATTGAAGAGCCTGCGGCGCTTCAACAGCGAAGCCTGCCTGCACCAATGCATCGTGAATCTCGGTTGCGTCGCCAGGCACATTCACAATGAATTCATTGAAGAAATCTCCCGCAAACGCCAATTCATATCCATCAATCGCCGTGATTCGATCCGCCAAATAATGCGCCTTCTCCAAATTCAGCTTGGCCACTTGCCTCAATCCAGCAGATCCTGCACTGGCCAAATAGATCGTGGTCGCCAACGCACAGAGCGCCGAATTGGTGCAGATATTGGACGTGGCCCGCTGGCGGCGAATATGCTGCTCACGCGTCTGAGCGGCCATTGCATAGCCCGTCTTGCCATCCACATCGACGGTTCGTCCTGCGATGCGTCCGGGCATCTGCCGCAGATGTTCTTCACGCGCCGCAAACAGTCCCAGTAGCGGACCTCCATAACCCATGGCCAATCCAAGGGACTGCCCTTCGGCAACGACAATGTCGGCTTTGTAGGCACCCGGAGGCTGAAGCAATCCTAGCGACAAGGGATTGCAGGACACAATGAGCAATGCATCGCCGATCCGCTCCTTCAGCCCGGCCAACGGCTCAATCACACCGAATGCATTGGGCGTTTGCACGACCACTGCCGAAAGCTGCTCTGGAAGTGACTGCCAATCAGCCGTCCCGTCGGGGAGATAGTTCATTTCGTGAATTTGGATGTCTGTTGCCCAGCAGTACGTATCCAACGTGCGGCGCAGGTGAGAGAAAAGCGAGCGGGGAACCGCGACTGCTCCTCTCTTGCGAATGCGCTCTGCCATCAACACGGCTTCTGCCATCGCCGTCGCGCCGTCATACATCGACGCATTGGCGATATCCATGCCCGTCAGCTCGCAGACGTAGGTTTGAAACTCAAACATCGCTGTGAGCGTTCCTTGACTGATCTCTGGCTGATAGGGCGTATAGGCAGTAACGAATTCGGAACGAGACAGCAAATTGCCAACCACGCTGGGCACGTAATGATCGTAGATTCCCCCACCCAGCAAGCAGACGGCATCTGTTGGCTTGTTGCGATCCGCCATGTCGCTCACGATGGAGGCGACTTCCATCTCGCTACGCGGCGGCAGCCCCAGGGGCCGGAAACAACTTCGAACCGATTCAGGAATATCCGCAAACAATGCTTCAATCGAAGAAACGCCGATCGACGCAAGCATCTCGTCTCGATCGGCAGACGTATTGGGGATGTAGCGCATCGTGACTAGGCTCCTGATACGAACGATTCGTATGCAGCCGCGTCCATCGTATCATCGAGACCGGCAAGATCGACGACCTCAAGATCCACAATCCATCCACCTACGTGCGGTGCCGAATTGATCGTCTCGGGAGCAGATTCGAGTGCATCATTGATTCCCACAACTTTCCCAGAAGCGGGTGAGAAGACATCGCCAACAGCCTTCACAGATTCGACAGTAGCGATATTGTCTCCCTTGTTGACGGATGTACCGATCGCAGGCAATTCCACGAACACGATGTCACCCAATTCGGCTTGTGCGTGATCTGTGATTCCAATGCGCGCTCGATTTCCCTTCAACTGAACCCACTCATGATCCTTGGTGTAACGATAGTCGGTTGGATAGGCCATTGCTTCCCCTTTCAATCCGTTAAAAAAGCCGCCCATTATAGGCGCACACGCTACGTTTGGCCACGCTTCCATCAAGAGGCGCGGCTTCTCATTCCCCGCTGACCGGGTAATAGCTTGCATAGGCCTTGTGAAACATGATGTCGATGTTCCCGACTGGCCCGTTTCTTTGCTTGGCAATAATCAATTCAGTCTGTGCCGACGCATCGCTGGGTGCGCCTGCTCCACCTTCGTCCTGCTGACGATGGTAATCCTCGCGATAAATGAACATGACGATGTCCGCGTCCTGCTCAATGGCTCCCGATTCACGCAGATCTGCCAAGCGCGGCCGTTTCTCTGTCCGGCCTTCCACCCCACGGTTTAACTGTGAAGCCGCAATAACACAGATATTCAACTCGCGTGCCAATTTCTTGAGAGAACGTGAGATGTAGGCAACTTCCTGCTCGCGACTATCCGTGCGAACCCCGCCTTCCACCAGCTGTAGATAGTCCAGCATGAGTACGTCCAACCCGTGCTGGGCAGCCATGCGGCGTGCGCGAGCACGGATTTCGAGGATGGAAACGCCGGGAGTATCGTCTACGATGAATTTTGCCTTTTGCAGCTTGCTGGCCGCAGATGCCAGGTCACGCCACTTTTCTCCGGGAACGAATCCACCACGCAGATGATGAAGATTGACCTTGCCTTCGCCGCACAGCAGACGCTCCAGCAAGTGCTCTTTCTTCATTTCAAGAGAGAACATACCAATCGTGGCGTTGTCGCGTATGCTCATATGCCTTGCCATCGCCAGCAGAAGACTCGTCTTCCCCGTCCCCGGCCGCCCGGCGATGATCACCAAGTCAGATCGCTGCATGCCGGCAGTCATTCCATCCAGCTCGGGGAATCCCGTCGCATATCCGGTGATCGTATGACGGCCGGGATCTCGATGCAGTTTCTCCAGCGTGTCGATATGCTCGTAAAGAAAATCGCTAATGAGGTAATACGAACTGCCTGTGTCGCGACTGGAAACATCGAAGATGAGCTGCTCCGCCTTGTCCAAAATTTCTGCGGTCTCGCTGGTTTCATCGAATCCCAGCTCGGAGATGCGCCCGCCAGACTCAATGAGCGAACGCAACGTCGCCTTTCTCCTGACGATATCAGCGTAGTATTCGAGGCTTGCCGTGGTTGTGGTGCGATCGAGCAATTCGTTGAGATACATGCGCCCGCCCGCGCGCTCCATGTCGTCATTCTCTTCCAATCGATTGGCGAGAATAACGATGTCTGCGGGTTCGCCTCGATCAAACAACTCTCGGATTGTGCGAAAAATAACACGGTGACGGCGTTCATAGAAGTGTTCAGGAACCAGCCTCTCCACGAGAATGGGGAGCGTACTATTCGGTTCCAGAATGGCAGAGCCAAGCACGACTTGTTCCGCTTCTATATTTTTCGGAAGCTCTCGCACCTCCGTGCGATCGACTCGTGTTGCATCCACGTGCTTCACCGCCTCAAATGTGGCATCATTATCACTCGTTGCACGGGCGACGAACAAGTGAAACCGAAGCAATTGTGAATCCGGTGTTCCCCAATGCACGTATTGCGGAAATACTGGGCTTTAGCTATACTTCGCCATTATGATTCAGGACAGTTTGGGAGGGTAATGTGGACGTCCTTACGATGAAAGAGCTGCTCGAAACCGGAGTGCATTTCGGGCATCGAACAAGAAAATGGAACCCCAAGATGGCGCGTTACATCTTCACAGAGCGCAAGGGTATTCACATCATCGATCTAGAACAAACGGTCGATTTGTTTAGAAAAGCCTACTACTCTGTGCGTGACTGCGTGGCCGCAGGGGGAGAAGTCGTGTTCGTCGGAACAAAGAAACAAGTTCAGGCAACGATTTCTGAAGAAGCCGTGCGTTGCGGAGCACACTACGTCAACGAACGGTGGCTTGGCGGCACACTCACCAATTTCGCAACCATCAAGCTGAGTATCGAGCGAATGAAGAAGATGGAAGCCATGATTGAAGATGGCTCCATTGAATTCATGCCGAACAAGGAAGCAAGCGCTATGCGTCGACGTTTGTCCAAGCTACAGCGCAACCTCGATGGATTGCGACACATGGAGAAGAAGCCCAGCCTGATGTACGTGATTGATCCGGATTCCGAGACCATCGCTGTGCACGAAGCCAATTTGGCCGGTGTTCCGGTGATCGCTATTGTCGATACCAATTGCGACCCGGATCCCATCGATTTTCTCATTCCCGGAAACGATGATGCCATCAAAGCTACCAAGTTAATCACTTCTCGCATCGCTGATGCAATCATTGAAGGACGCGAAGGTCGACAGGGCGATGACGCGGGTTCTGCCAAAGCTGAGGTAGCCCAACCCGATGACGCTGAAGAAGCGATCGCCGAGCCAATTGAAGACGCGACCGATGCACGTGCTGTCGAAGCAGAAACCGTAGTTGAAGTGGCTTCTGAGGTCGAAGAGGACGAAGAAGAGGAAACGGATGACGATTAAGATCGAAGATATCAAGCGACTCCGTGAAGAGACCGGTATCGGCATGATGGACTGCAAGAAGGCCCTTACCGAAGCCAACGGCGATATCGAGCGGGCCAAAGAGATTCTGCGCGCGCAGGGTCTTGAGTTGATGGAGCAGATCGGCCGAGAAGCCCATGAGGGGCGCATCGTGTCCTACGTGCACCACACAGGCAAGGTGGGCGTGCTCCTTGAAATGGCGTGCAATACCGACTTCGCGGCCAAAGCCGCGGAATTCGTTCAGCTGGCCAATAACATCGCCATGCATATCGCCAGTGAAGCACCGCTTTACGTGGCGCCTGACAGCGTTCCTGAGGAAGACATCGCGGCCAAGAAGGCGGACATGCGCAAGCAGCTCGAAGAGCAGGGCAAGCCCGCAGAGATCATCGAGAAGGCCGTCGAGGGAAGCATTGCCCGTTTCTTGAAGGATTCCTGTTTAATCAAGCAGCAGTTTGTCAAGAATCCAGAAGTCACAATCGAAGACATGCTTGCCGACCTGCGGACGAAGACCGGCGAGAATATTTACGTCGCGAAGTTCGTACGATTCTTCATTGGGAATGAAGAAGAGGCCTAGGAGACGATGGTCGAGAAGCCGAAGAGAATTCTACTCAAACTGAGCGGAGAAGCATTGAAGGGAGAGAACAGTCCGTTCTCTCCCTTTTCTCTGCAACGTATCTGCGCAGCCATCGCCTCGGTGCCCGTCGAATGGGCTATCGTCGTCGGAGCGGGCAACTTGATTCGAGGCGCCCGAAGTCCGTGGCTTGATCGCGTGGAAGCCGACACCATGGGAATGCTCGCCACAGTGCTCAATGCGCTGGCTGTCCAATCCTGCCTCGTCAGTTTGGGAAAGAATGTGCTCATCCAATCGGCAGTAGATACCCAGCTGACTCGGCCGGTTTCTCCACGTCACGCTCAGGCAGCACTTGCGGCAGGAACGATCGTCATCTTTGCAGGTGGAACAGGGAGCCCGCTAGTCACGACAGACACGGCAGCAGCCATTCGTGCCGTTTCCATCGAAGCCGACCTGCTCATCAAGGGATCCAATGTGAACGGCGTTTACGACGGCGATCCTTCCAAGGATCGTTCTGCCCGTCTTATTGAGGAATTGAGCTACGATGACTTCTTGGCCCAGCGATACGGCGTGATGGATCAAGTGGCCGTTGAGATCTGCCGCGAGCACGGGATGCCAATCGAGGTGTTCAATCTTGAACAGCCTGACGCATTGGCGTCCATCGCCAGCGGCACAAAGGTCGGAACGCGAATCCGATAGCGCTCGTCGATTGAGTCCCAGCCTCTGATCGCTGCCTATACGCGAATCCAGCGAATCATCTCGCCAAATCGTTGCTCAATCAAATCCGTCAACTCGGGTGAGATCCCCTGTGCATAGGCGGCCTTGGCCGCCTCACGGGCTCTGCGCATCAGATCGAGATCCCGCATCAAATCCACCGCTCGAAGCAGAGTGAAATACCCGTGTTGCTGCGTACCCACCAAGTCTCCTGGTCCTCGAATGCGCAAATCCTCCTCGGCAATGGCGAATCCATCCAAGTGCTCCTGGAACGCGGCAAGCCGTTCTTTCCCCTCTTCTGTCCCAGCATCAGCCAGTGCAAAGCACCAGGATGGCTGTCCCGCACGTCCGATGCGCCCTCGCAACTGATGAAGCTGAGACAACCCGAACCGATCCGCATCCTCAATCACCATGAAGTCCGCATCCTGAACATCAATGCCCACCTCGATCACGGTCGTGGCCACAAGCAGTTGTGTCTCCCCGTCACGAAACGCTTCCATGGCTTTGGCCTTTTCTGCGGAAGCCAGGCGCCCATGGATCAGCCCCACACCGTGCACGGGAAAGCGATGCGTCAATTCGTTTGCCACCTGGATGGCCGCATTGGCCTCAACCTTCTCCGATTCTTCGACCAATGGGAGGACAACATAGCCCTTGCGCCCCTCGTCAAGCATTCGCCCGATTTTCTCGTACAACGCGTCCCGTTTAGACGCTTCGATCCACTGTGTCTCAATCGATCGCGGTCCCATCGGCATCTCATCCAGCACCGACGTGTCGAACTCGCCATACAACGTCAGGGTGATCGTGCGTGGAATGGGCGTTGCACTCATCACCAATAGATCCACACGATCCCCCTTTTCTTCGATCGCCGACCGCTGGACAACGCCGAAGCGATGTTGCTCATCGATGATGACCAAGCCCAAATCCTTGAACGATACCGACTCTTGTATCAAGGCATGGGTCCCAACCAGCAGATCAACATCCCCATTCGCAATGCGCTCGTTGATCGTTGTCTTCCCCGCTGTGTTGCCTGTCAGGATCTGAACAGCAACCGGCAGCCCGCTCAACATGCGCTCAAAAGTGAGGGCATGCTGCTCTGCCAGGATTTCTGTCGGCGCCATGTAGGCAACCTGACATCCGCTGTCAATCACCGCGATTGCTGCCGCCAATGCGACCAGCGTCTTTCCTGATCCGACGTCTCCCTGGAGGAGCCTCATCATGCGAACCGGTTTGGACAGATCAGAGAGAATCTCATCGATAGCACCGCGCTGTGCGGCTGTCAAGGTAAAGCGCAGCCCGGCAAAGAATGATTCCAGCAGACCGTTGTTCGCTGCATGGGTGCGGCCTACCTCAGATCGCGACGATCGCAGCAATCCCAGCTGCAACAAGAAGAATTCTTCAAAAGCTAGGGAACGTCGTGCGCGCTCGAATGCTGCCGGGTTTTGCGGACGATGAATGGTCTCCACAGCTTCACGCCGAGACATCAATCGAAACTGTGATCGCATGTCAGTTGACAAGGATTCGCGAACGCCTGGCAGGCAGCGATCCAGGTTCTTGTGAATCAGGGATCGAATGGACTTGACCGTAATCCCTTCAGTGGCTGGGTACACGGGAACCCAGCGACCTATCTCAACCCCCATCCCCTCAGGTTCCCAGATTGGGGACTTCATCTGCAATTCCCCATAGCTTCGCTCGACGTGCCCGAAAACGTCAATCATCATCCCTCGCTTGATTTGGTCCGCCACCCATGGCTGATTGAACCACACCGCAGACAGGAAGCCTGTCCCATCTGCGATCGAGGCCTTCACAAGGGTCATCCCGCGATTCATTCTCACCTTCTGAATCGCATGGACGGCTCCTCGTACTGAGACGTCCATGCCGTCCTTCAGCAATCCAATTCGTGTCACCTGAGTTCGGTCCTCCAATCGATGGGGGAAGAACATCAACAGGTCCTCCATCGTGTTCAGTCCGAGTTTGGCTAGGAGAGTTGCGCGTTTGGATCCAATGCCATGGGCCCTGCTAATCGGTTCAGTCAAATCAGGTTCATGGGGTAGCGAACTGGCTTGAGAAGCAGCTCGAACATCGTCACTGCTCAAGGAGCGGATGAGATCATCGATCATGGATTGACGTGCCGCCGGAGTCGCTGCCGCGTACCCTTCGATCCATTGGATTGAGGCGGGATGCTGAAGTCGGACGAATGCCTCCAAACCGCACGTCGCAGCTCGGTCGTCGTAGCCGGTCGCACGTTCCAGATCAAGCACTTTCCGAATGCGAATCTGCCAATCACTGTTCTCTTGTGGCATCCCGAAGGCTACTTTATAATGCCGGCATCTCGCATGCAAGAGGGGATCATGGAACTTCGTACGTATGGAGACGCGGCCCTTCGCCGAAAGACGGAGCCCATTGGCGTCATCAATGATGAGGTCCGCGAGCTCTGCAAGCTCATGATTGAGGTCATGATTCGGGAGAACGGGGTTGGATTGGCGGCCCCCCAGATCGGCATTTCTAAACGCATATTTGTCCTGGATGCAAATGAAGAGCTTTATGTATTCATCAATCCGGAACTCGTCGAACTGTCAGAAGAAACCGAGGAGTCAAGAGAGGGCTGTCTGAGTGTGCCCGGCGTGGACGCCTCGGTCGCGCGATCCTCGCGAGCCGTCGTCGAGGGACTCAACGTGAGTGGAGAGCGAATCCGGCTGGAAGGAGAAGGCATGATTGCTCGAGCGATCCAACATGAAATGGATCACCTCAACGGCAATCTGTATTTCGATCACATCTCGACTGCGAGAAGGCAGAGCCTGATAAAGGAGTTCCAGCGAAAGCAACGCGAGGAGGACGAGTGAATCTCGCGTTTTTCGGCACCTCCACATTCGCCTGCCCGGCACTTCAATCACTAGATGATGCCTACGGCATTCAGATGGTTGTGACGCAACCCGATCGTCCATCTGGCCGCCACGCGAAACCACAGCCCTCCGCCGTCAAGCAGATCGCACTCGAACGAGGACTGCCCCTGATGCAGCCAACGAACATCAATGATCCCGAGCCAATCGAGACGATGCAGGCTCTGTCTCTCGATGCCATTGTGGTCGCATCCTATGGACAGTTGCTGAAACCCGCTGTCTTCAATCTTCCAAGGCTAGGAACGATCAATATCCATGCCTCCCTCTTGCCAGCCTATCGAGGCGCAGCCCCTGTTCAGTGGGCCATCATTCACGGCGAGAAGCGTACGGGCGTCGCCACGTTCTTCATCGAGAAAGGGCTAGACACGGGGGATGTTCTCATGATGGAGTCCCTTGATGTCGGCGTTGATGAAACGTCCATCGACTTGGAAGCTCGCTTGGCGATGCTAAGCGCTGATGTCATTGTCAGAACCTTGCAGGGCTTGGAGAGGGGGACGCTACGTGCCACGCCCCAACCCACGCAGGGCGTCTCGTTGGCCCCCAGTCTGTCGCGTGAGGACGGGCATATCAACTGGCATCAGTCCGCAGAGCGAATCCACAACCTCGTTCGAGGCACGCAACCTTGGCCTGGCGCGTGGACAACGATTGATCAATACCGCGTCAAGATTCAGCGCACGCAGGTGACCAACATCGCTTCCGGCGCTCTCCAACCTGGAGAGATCGGTCCTCCAGGGACAAATCGCCTACTAGTCGCTACTACGGACCAGCTGCTGGAGATCCTCCAACTGCAGCGTGAAGGCAAAACGAGCGTTCACGGTTGCGATTTCCTGCACAGCCTCCATTCGCCTGCGTTCTTCATCTAGCAATCGCTCACCTGGGACGCGGAAACAGCCCCACAAGTCCGTTCGCTTCGAGTCGACGTTCCATGGCAATGCCCACCAAAGGTAGCAAGCCCATTTCCAGCGTGTTGTGGACAGTCGCCGAAATCAAGTGCCCGCCACAAACGAGTCCATCCTGCTGAGAGAGGCAGAGATGGACATGGGCAATTCGCCTCCCCTGTGCATCGACCGCTACATTCCCTTGAAGAGACACAAGCTCAGCTGGACCCGGGTAGGCGTGGACCTCATACTCACTCCCGTTCCAGAATCCCAGTTCGACATCTTTGAGCATGCCGATGCCCATCAGGATCAACGCGGCGTCGCTTTCCAACGCCCGCAACGCATCCACAAGCACTTCGCCATCCTGGAGCCTGACCACCCACTGACCTGCGTTCTTGGCTTCGATCATAGTGATTGGATGGTATCGACCGATGAAGCGGCACACCAGTTGTTCTCAGCGTCCATGGCATCTATCCTCGCATCAAGATGAATGATGCCGCGAAGATGATGTGGATTGCCAACAAGCTGATCGAACGATTTGGAGCTCCTCTGGTTCAGATGCGTGATCCAGTGGAGAATCTTGTTCTCACCATCCTTTCTCAGAACACCAATGACATCAATCGAGATCGAGCGTTCGCATCCCTGATGGCCGCATTCGAAACGCTCGATCGGATTCAACTCGCACCACAGGATGCGGTTGCTCGGGCCATCCAAGTAGGAGGCATGCAGCACCAGAAAGCGCGCTCGATTCGAGAGGCTCTGGAACGGATCACCAGCCATCGTGGCCATCTTGATCTCTCGTTCCTCGATGCTCTCTCCCTCTCGGAGGCCGTGAAATGGCTGACAGCGATTCCTGGTGTTGGACCCAAGACCGCAGGTATTGTTCTTCTGTTTTCGTTTGCGCGTCCCTACTTTCCTGCCGACACCCACATTCGGCGGATCATGAGCCGTATGGGACTCATCCCTGAGCGCGGCGATCCGCATCCGCGACTGAACGAACTTCTGCCTGCGGAACCCGTCCTCATGCAACGTCTTCACTTGCTCGCCATTCGGCTAGGACGTGAGGTATGTCATCCCAGAGATCCCCAATGCAAGCCATGTCCGCTTCGAGATGAGTGCCTTTGGAATGCTTCTCATGGCTCAACAGGCAAAGATGAGGTAACGTCTCCGATCGAAAGAGGAGGCAGCCACTCATGAACCAGTCGACCCGCCTAGCCGCCCAGCTGGCAGAACAAGGCCTCTCGCTGGCTACTGCCGAATCCTGCACTGGCGGAGGGCTTTCGCACCTTCTGACGTCGATTCCTGGGGCCTCGGCATTCTTTGTGGGCGGCATCATCGCCTATCAGAACGACATTAAGGAAAGATTTCTCGGAGTGCCTAAACAGGTGCTGCAAGATTACGGCGCAGTCAGTTCGCAGACAGCCTTGGCCATGGCTGACGGCTGCAGAAGTCGCTTTGGAACGGACATTGCAGTTAGCATTACCGGAATCGCCGGCCCCGGCGGAGGATCCGCTGAGAAGCCAATAGGTCTCGTCTATATCGCCGTAGCCGTGAATCAGGGCACACGCGCCACCGAATTCTTCTTCTCTGGGCAGCGCGAGCAGATCCGGAATGCAGCCATTTCCGCCGCGCTCGACCTCATTCTTGAGGCCCTCAATGAGAGACGAAGGCCCTATTGACACCTAATATGTCCCCTACGCAAGACACGACGGCTGTGATAGCATGGCATCTATGAACATCCTACGAAACGGGTGGAAGATTCTCCTCTCGATTGCCATTGGATTGGCCATCCTGATGACGGTCATGTATTTCGTCGGATGGCAAAACATGTTCGCCGAGATGGTCGCTCTGGGAACCCTAGGCATTGTCAGCGTTCTTGGCAACGTTGTTCTCTCGATGACCTTCTGGATCCTCTGTTGGTGGGTCATTCTTCGTTCTTACGGCATTTCCCTTCCTTTGCGAAGCATTATCGGTGCGCGTCTTGCTGGCTACGCAGTGAGCTACCTTACGCCGACCTTGTACTTCGGCGGAGAACCCGTCCGGGCGATACTCGTGGTTGGCAAGTCGGACGCGCCTACAACGCGCATCTTTGCCACCATTGTCGTGGAGCGATTCCTTGGCGGGCTGAGCATGATCGTCTTCATTCTGATGGGCAGCTTCTACGCACTGTCATCCGCCGAAATCCCTTGGGAGCAACGAAGGCTACTGGCACTCGTCATTGGCTTTGTCACGTTCTGGATTCTTGTAGGGTTAATCGATTTCGCAGGAAATCTGAAGTGGATTAGTCGCACGATTCGCATGCTCGGTAGGCCATTTGCTCGATGGAAGAACGCATTGGAGAGAGCGGCCAACAAGGTTTCGGAAACAGAAGACGAAGTCCATTTTGCCTTCACGAAGCACTGGAAGGGGACGTTGGTCGCATTCTTGTTACAGACCGTAGCCACGTTCTTTGTCTACACGCGACCTCAGTTCTTCTTTCTCTTCTCGGCTGGATTGCATTTCACCGTACCTCAGCTATCGCTGATTTTTTCGTTCACGATCGTGCTGTCCTTCTTCTTGTGGATCACGCCTGGTGGATTGGGGACCGCAGAGGCGGCCTTGGTCGCCGTCTTTGCTCTCATCGTCCCTGCGGCCACGAGCGCTGGGGTTGTGGCTTACTCGTTGACCTTCAAGTTGGCTGAATCCATCTTCGTCGCCATGGGCATGGTCTATGTGACCAAACGGGGGATTCAGTACATGCGAAGCCGAGCAGATGCCGACGATTCAGCGAACTAGAGCGCTCGCGAAGAGGCGGATTGATCCGCCACCAGCTAGGGAAGTGGATCGAAGTCACGGCCATGAAGCAGGCTTGCGCCAAGAAGCCCCGACAGGCCGCCAAGCAATGTCCCCAATGCCAGGATCGTCATTCCAGCGCTCAGAATTCGCAAGCCATTGAGCAGCCCTCCAAACAGCGAGAAGGCAACGACATGCGATAGGGCCAGTCGATGGAACAAATACAGCCCCGCCACCAAAAGGAGCCCTGCAAGCAACCCCATCAGCACACCCAGCGCGACCACAAGAAGAATCACGACCCTCTCAGCGATACCGGACAATCGCAGCATGCGTATCTCCCCAGAGAATGAGGACAAAAGCTCATGGAACCCTCGTCGGAAGCAAAAGAGGCTCGCGGAGACCGTGGACACAAGAATGATGAGCAACGTAATTCGAACGATCAGAGAGACCGATGGCGTCTTGATCGCCAACTCGCGAGGGATTTCGACCACATCGATCACGCCATCCACGCCTCGAAACTCACTCGCAAGCGACGCGGCCATTTCCGGATCCGTTGGAGTCACGACAAACAGACCACCAGACGCGCTGTCATCGAATTCCTGCGCAAATTGGAAGCGCAGTGCAGCGATGTCATCACGCTCCCGCCAATCAAGGAACCACTGATCGATTGTGGCAGATGACAGCCGTGGGGAGAGAAACACGCGAATCTCCTCAATGGGTTGTCCCTCCGTACTCCGAGCCACACTACCAGGAGAGATCATGAAGAAACAGGCGATGGATGCCAAAAAAAGGAATAGGAGCAGACCTCCAAACAGAAAGAATGTCGCGCTCTTCGCTCGGATAGAGCCTAGCAACTCACGAAAGAGGAACATCGGCATCGTCATGCTCCTTTCACCGTCCCATCCACCAAGCGGATACGCCGAAAGGCCTCCAACCCAGGTGGAACTGATCCTCGCGATGCCACAAGTATGGTGAGATGCCCCGTATTCATCCGGCACAACAGGCGCGCCACCTCTGCCTTCTCCTCTTCTGCCAATCCTTCAAACGGCTCGTCAATCAACAGCAACAGGGGGTCGTGACAGATGGCCAACGTGATACCGAGCCGAACGCGATCGATTGACGAGAGTTCGAGCGCATCGACGCCCTGTTGGCGAATCAGACCTGTCGTCTCCAAAGCATACAACACCTTCTCTTCAGCTTGCTCGCGGTAATTGCCCAGCGCGCGAAGCTTGAACATCACATTGTCATGAACAGTACGTGGTAGAGGAACAAACCCCTGAGGATAGATGCCGATTCGCCGCCGTAGCGATAGCATCTTGTTAGGACCCAAACGAGCCACATTGCGACCGTGAACGAGTATTTGCCCGCGTTGCGGACCGATCTGTGCCCCCAGCAGGCCCAGCAAGAGCGATTTTCCTGATGCAGCGGGCCCGACGATCACCATCAGTTCGCCTTGATCCACACGAAGATGAATGTCTTCGAGCACCTTGACACCGTCTTCTGTGGAGAAGTGCAGTTCAGAGACTTGGATCATGATGGACATCGCCCCACAACAAACCGGTCCTTCTCTGCAATGTCACGCTCGACATGAACGTCGTCGAGCCCGGCACTCTCCAAGATCTGCTTGGCGTGATTGCCTTGTCGGTGACCGATTTCCATGAGCACCACGCCATCAGGCCGAAGATGCGCCTGAAGTCCTGCGGCAATCTGACGGATTTTTTCCAGCCCATCGGGTCCGCCATCAAGTGCGACGGCGGGTTCGTGATCCTTGACTTCCGGCGCCAGATCTGACAGCTCATCGCTACGGATATAGGGAGGGTTGGTAGCAATGAAATCAAATTGCCCTTCAACCTGGTCAAACCAATCGGATTCAATGAATTCGATGCGATCGCCCACCTCATTCAACGCGGCATTTTCTCGTGCCGCACTAAGCGCAGTCGGTGATACATCAACGGCAATGACCTCAGCCCTGGGAAGATAGCGCGCCATACAAACGGCAATCACACCCGTACCAGTGCCCAGATCTAAACATCGAATGTCTCGATCCCTTGGCGCTCGCTTGATGACTTGATCAAGCAACTCTTCGGTTTCCGACCGTGGGATCAGCGTTCTACGATCTACGCGGAACCTCAAACCATAGAAATTGACTTCCCCGATGACGTGCTGAAGAGGGGTTCCCGAACGGCGTTCCTTCACCACATGACGATAGCGAGAACGCTCGTCACTCGTGAGCGGTTTGTCAGGAGCCATATAGAGATGAAGGCGATCAACATCCAGAGCATGTGCAAGAAGAATCTCCGCTTCCAAACGCGGCTGCACGATTCCGGCATCCTCGAAGTATCCACGAGTCCAATTCAAAACCTCGCGGATGGTCCACTCAGTAGTCAGCGTAGTCCCCCCCACCCACGAAGGCTAGGAGCCCTCATTTGCTGATTACAATAGCGAAATCTTGTAGTGAAAACAAGTGCTCCGTATAATAGGATATCTGAGGAAAACGAGCAGAAACACCCATGATGTTTCTATTCGGGGCCAAAGGACGGTGGCGGGCGTGTTCTATTTCTTGTTGTTCTTATCATCCTCATTCATCTTCGGTGCTGCCATCTCAGTTGCCTACCGGCTACTTCCGCCGCTTGGACCACTCTCCATGTTCGTGTCCAATCTGCTGCTCGGCGGGATGGCTGGCAGTGTATTGGCAGCAGGGATTGCGATGACCTGGAAGCGAATCTCTCACTCGTTTGAGGAGGAGGGCGCTGAGCAGCGACTGCTCAATAGCCTGTGGGTTGGTTTGGGAGGCACGGCGTTCGGCATCGTGCTTGCCTACGGGGTGACGTTGGCGTTCCCACTCACAGATGCAGTGAAGGTGGCCCGGGGGGTACTCCTCATGGGCTGTAGTTGCGCCGGGATTCGTATCGGATTTCTACTCCATAGCCCGATGGCTCGCCCTCGACAGGAGAATGGACATCGCGTCACACGTAAGCCATCCAATACGCCAAAGAAGATCCTTGACACAAGCATCATCATCGACGGACGTATCAGTAGTCTGTTGGCAACTGGTTTTGTCGAGGGCGAAATTTTAGTTCCTGAATTTGTTCTCACTGAACTGCAAAACATCGCGGACTCCTCCAACAGCTTGCGCAGACGCAAGGGGCGGAGAGGCCTAGATGCACTCAACCAGCTCATGCAAGATGACAGTATCGCGATACGAGTCACAACACGTGACTATCCTTCGATCCGAGAGGTCGATCGCAAGCTGATCCATCTTGCCAAGGATGAGTCCGCCGTTCTGATTACGACAGACTACAATCTCAATCGCGTCGCACAGGTTGAAGGCGTGGCCATTCTGAACGTCAATGAGCTCTCCAACGCCGTGAAGCCTCGCTTCATCCCTGGAGAGGAGATTTCCGTGGAAATCATCGACCGCGGCGAGGAGATCAACCAAGGTGTCGGCTACCTGGATGATGGAACCATGGTTGTGGTGGAAAACGGGCGTCGTCACATTGGGCGAACCATCAAGGCCGTCGTCAAGAGCACGCTGCAAACGGATGCCGGACGCATGTTGTTTGTGGAGCCGGCCAGTGACGGTGCGCGCGGGGAGCAATCTTAAGGAAGGCATGATGAACAAGAAGAGATGGATCCTTGTCGGGGCGGTTGCCGCTCTGCTGCTCGTGGTCTTTGTTGGGCGCGGCCTGTTCACGAGCAACGAAGCTGATTACACATACTGGGAACCTGTTCTCAGCCCAGATGGCAGCATGATCGTCTATGAATCCGTGACTGAGTTGAGCCTTGAGTTGTTCACGATGGATCTAGGCACACAGGCAGTGACGCAGCTGACAAACGATGAATACGCGAATTGGTCACCTTCATGGTCCCCTGACGGCAACCGTGTCGCGTTCGCGTCCAGCCGCGACAAGAATGTCGACATTTTCGTGCTCGATGTTCATACTCTTGAGATCACGCGTCTGACATCGCATTCCGGTGATGATATCAACCCCAGCTGGGGAATCGATGGGGCCATCTATTTCAACTCCAATCGCTCCGAAACCTGGGAAGCCTACTCCATCGATCCCGACAGCTTCGTGCTTCGGAAACTAACGTCACTCGACGCGACGAGCCCATGAGCATTAGTGCAGTGATTCTCGCAGCAGGCCGCGGGGATAGAATGCAAGCGGGGGGCAACAAAATGCTGCTGCCCCTTGAGGGTCACCCTTTGATCTGTTGGGCTGTGCGCGCATTCGCGCGAATCGATGAAATCGATGACCTGATCATCGTTGTACAGGCTCACGAAGCGATGGAGATCCGACGACTCCTCCATCCCATCGCCCCCAATGCGCGGTTCATCGAGGGGGGAGTGACGCGAAGAGATTCAGCGTTAGCCGGTGTTCGCGCAACTCGCAACGAGTTGGCGTTGATCCATGATGGCGCGAGGCCTTTCCCGTCTGCAGCGCTCATCCACCGCGTCATTGCCAAGGCGAAAGTCACGGAAGCGGCAATCCCAGTTCTGCAGATCACGGACTTGCTTCATACGCTCGACTCTTCTGGGAGTACAGTCACGCAGTTGCCACCCTCCATCCCGTTGTTGGCTCGTGCGCAGACACCGCAGGGATTCTATCGTGCTCTCATTCTTCAATGTCTCGAGAACGCACCAGCCGAAATCCGAGACGATGCCACTGCCGTCTTATGGACAGGCAGGGCCGTGTCGACCGTCCCTGGCGAAAGCGTGAATGTAAAGATCACCAAGCCGGATGACCTTCTCCTGGCCGAAGCCATCGCCGCACACTTGGAAGCCTAGGCAACTGAACTGTCTCGTTGTCAGATCCTGTGCATCCGGCTAGAATGCGTTATCACCGCGCCAAGGAGGCTGGTATGATTCGAACCAAAAATCTGTGGTTGGTATTGGGTTTGGTCTTGAGCATGTCGCTCATCACGTTTGCCGCTACTCCATTTACGGAAACGTATGTTGTGGGTGGCACTGCAGTATGGTTGTTCAACAACACCACTGGAGAGACCGCGAACATTCTCCACCTGGAGTTTGCAGAGGACGTTACGCTCAGCGCGACACTGGCAATCGGTGGGCAACTTGTCCCAATGGGCCCACTCACAGGCAAAGTCTTTGACTTCGCTGGATCCATCACCAAGGGCGGAACATTCCAGGTTTATGTGACCCCAGTCACTGCAGTTCCGGCTCTCGCACAGTGGCTCAAGATGGACGCGGTTGGCAATACCCTTCCGATTGGTTCTCCTTATTTCACGTCGCTCTCGGTTTTGGGACGACTATTTGGAATCGGTATTGTCGCATTGAGGGAAGCCAATCCAGCAGCTCTTGCTGCAGCATTCGAGCAGTTCTTCGCAGACAATGCGGATTATTTGGCTGGCCTCTCCGAATCGCTTGGCATGTCGCTTGCAGACTCCTTGATGCCCATTATTATGGCGTCTCCTGCAGAAGGCATCGAGAACTTCTTCAACACCATCATGGGGATGTTGGGAGTCACCAGTCTTGCTGAAGCCGTTACGGGAAGCGTGAACTGGACCGCCTTGTTTGCAGCGCTCGGGATGTAGATCCCTGAAACGATTCGAGATAGCTTTCAGAGAAGGGCTTCGGCCCTTCTCTTTTTCTACAGAAGAAGGTTGCTTAGGCCGATCGCAGCAATTCCGCGACGGTGCACGGTTCGAGGGGGTATTTGGTCGCCTGATGGCCCACAGCATGGCTTACAGCACTGGCCACAGCCGCATGAGCAGCCATAAGTGGCACTTCCCCCAACCCTTTGGCTCCGAACGGGCCAGCCGAAAACTCGGCTTCAATAAAATCGACGCCCATATCGAGCACCACATCGCGGATCGTGGGTAGCCGATAGGTTGTCAGCCCGTTCACCATCAGGAACCCGTCCTTCTGGGGAATGTCCTCCATGAGCGCAAATCCTATGCCTTGCGCGACGCCTCCCTGTACCTGGCCCGTGGCCAACGTACGATTGAGAATTCGGCCTGAATCGTGGACAGCCACAAAGTCAATGACGTCCGTTTCTCCAGTGACCGTGTCGACCTCAACTTCGGCAATATGGCAGGCGTACGCATAGACGGGATAGGCGTCTCCCAGGCCCGTCTGCGGATCCCAAGACACCGGTTCTGTCTTGGCCCAGCCTTCGACGGCGGGATCAAGGTTATTCAGCCAGAACAAGTTGGCGATTTCGTCCCAACGCTGCCGAATTTCAGAGCGATCCATTCCGTTGCCAAGCGCAACCTCCTCAACACGTTCGCGGAGTTTCCTGGCTGCATCGAGCACGGCCAGTCCTGACATCATCGTTCCACGCGAAGCAACCGTCGGCCCTGAATCCGGAACGCGTGACGTATCCACAGGCGCCAGCTGAATTCGCTCGATAGAAACACCGAGCTCTTCTGCAGCAATTTGAAGCAGCGATGTGGTGAGCCCTTGTCCCATTTCCACAGTTCCCACGGCAACGGCAACGGAACCGTCAGCTTCTAGCTTCATCGTCGCGCCAGCCTTGTCTAGGAAGGGAGCTTTTCCTCCTAATCCAACACCATACAGAACGCAGGAAATGCCAAGACCCCGCTTGATGTCGCGGTGTTGCTCATTGAAGGCGGCGATGGCTTCCAGTCGCTGATTCCATTCGACCATCTCTGTCGCACGGGCGAGCGAATCGGCCATTCCTACACTGGAATCAAGCAGTTGCTCGGTCGACGACCGATCGCCTTCGACAAGCACATTACGTCGTCGTATGTTTGCCCGATCCAAATTCAGCGCCTCAGCCAGCCGATCCAACTGCGCTTCGTGCGGGAAGATCACTTGCGGGCTTCCGAATCCTCGAAATGCACCATTGGGAACGGTGTTTGTCGCCACTGACTTAGCATTCACGCGAACATTGGGGATGCGATAGGGGCCTGCTGCCGTGCACAAACTTCGCCACAATACGGCAGAGCTGAGCGTTTGATAGGCACCCGCATTGAGGATGACATCCACATCAATGGCTGTGATCGTTCCGTCAAACATTGCTCCGGTTCGGTAATGCACACGGGACGGGTGGCGTTTGCTGGTCGTCAATACGTCTTCTCCGCGATCCAGGACCAGCTTCACAGGACGCCGAGTCTTCCAGGCCATGAGCGCGGCCAAGCTACAGATCTGCGACGGAACGTCTTCCTTGCCACCGAATGCTCCTCCTGTCGTGGCCTGGATGACGCGGATCTTGGACATCGGAAGACCGAGCACCACAGAAACGGCCCGCTGCACATAGAATGGACACTGCATCGATGCGTAGATGGCCATGCCACCGCCCTCTTCGGGAACAGCAATGGCCCCTTGGGTTTCAATATACGCGTGCTCTTGATAGCCCGTTTCGTAGTCACCCTCGATGATCACATCTGCTTGGGCAAAACCCGCATCTGCATCGCCCTTGTGCAAGACCATCTCATTAAATAGATTACCGCCCCCCTCAGCCGCAGCTTCAAGCGAGACGATGACGGGGGAATCAGAGCGAAGTGCCTCCACAGGATCGCTCACCACAGGCAATTCCTCATACGTGATCTTCATGCCCTCGGCTGCTTGCTTGGCCACTTTGCGGCTCGTTGCCGCGATAAGGGCCACGGGTTCGCCCACGTAGCGAACCACATCGCAAGCAAGCGCTGGCTGGTCATCGTAGATGACGTGAACGACATTCTTGCCAGGCACGTCCTCATGGGTCACCAGACAACTCACATCCGGGTGAGAGAATGCTGACGCGAGATCCACGTGCATGACCTTGGCATGCGGAAGTGGACTGCGGACAACCCATCCATGGAGCATTCCGGGAAACGCGAGATCATCGACGTACTTCGCGTCACCGCGTACTTTGTCTACTGCGTCAGGACGCGATAGCCCAGCTCCAATCAGGGTTGTCCGCATGTGCGTCATGCTTACAGACGCCCTCCCATGGTGAGGGTCATGATCGCCTTCTGAGTATGCAGTCGGTTCTCTGCTTGGTCATAAATCCACGACAGATCGTTGTCGCAGACATCAGGCATGGCCTCATGTCCTCGATCTACTGGCATGCACTGGAGTAGATGCCCGGGACTGGTAAGCGCCTGCTTTTCAGCGGTGTAGCACCAGTTCTTGTACTTGAGGGCAATCTCGTGCTCCTTCTCTTTGCCAATATCGTATCGATCCTTGGTGAACCAATTGCGCGGGAAGACGACCGTGGCACCAGCAAGAGCTTTGTCCAAATCGTTCTCCACCGTGAATTGGCCCCCAGTCTGCTTGGCCAAATCCCGGCACTGCTGCATGACGTTGGGATCCATGTCATACTCCGGCGGATGGGCAACAACAACGTCCATGCCGTACATCGACGAAATCAGTGCCGTTCCCTGAACAGAGCAGAGACCGCGGATCCACGGCGTGTAGGCCCACATAATGACAATCTTCCTTCCCTTGACCTTGCCTTCCAGTTTTTCGTGCATGGTGTAGATGTCTGTCAGCGACTGGCAGGGATGGTTGATGTCTGATGCCATGTTGATGACGGGAACGCCGGCATGTTCGCCGAACATTCTCATCACTTGGTCGCCAAAGCCGTAATGGTCGATGGCGTCATCGAGCAGACGAATACCAATACCATCGCAGAACCGAGCCATCGCCTTGGCGGTATCCTTGACGGTTTCGCCGGCTCCTGGCTTGTCTTCGAGAGAGATGCGCATGGTCGACGGGTTGAGGAACTGGGCATGTCCGCCCAATTGTGTCATACCCGTTTCAAAAGACATCCGCGTGCGCGTCGATCCGGCAAAGAACAGCATGGCGAACGTCTTGTCTTCGAGAGTGTGATGCGGTTTCCTGCTGTAGTAGGCACCCTTCAGCTGATCCGTGACCTTCATCGCGATATCGTACTCTTCGCGCGTCCAGTCAATCTCGCTGATGAGATTGCGACCTGCTAGATCAAACCAGCTCATGCTTCCTCCTTGGAGGCGGCGCTCATCGCGGAGTTCGTAGCGCTTGACGCTACGAACCCCGCACAATGAATCGCAGCTTTACCCCATAATCAGGGCCATCATGCCCTTCTGCGCATGCAGACGGTTGGCGGCCTCTTCGATAATGACCGAGCTAGGGCCGTCAATGACTTCGTCAGTCACTTCCATATCCCGATCTGCTGGCAAACAATGCATGTAGATGGCGTCATTGGTGAGCTCCATCTTGTCCTGGGTGCAGATCCAATCCTTGTTCGCCTCAAAGATTTCCTTCGCAGCAGCCTCATCCCATGCGCGACCATCCGTTGCCTGCACAGTCCAAGCCTTGGGGTAGACAACGACGGCGTCCTTGAATGAGTCATCCATGTCGTGGGAGATCTGGAATGCACCACCATTCTTCTTGGCCAGATCCTTGGTTGCCTGCAGAATGCGGGGATCAAGATCCAATCCCTTGGGATGAGCCAACGTGACGTCCATGCCCATCATGGCCGCTGAGATGATGGCCGACTGAGGAACAGCCAGCGGTTTGGCTACTGACCCGGAATAGGCCCAGGACATCACGAATTTCTTGCCCTGCAGGTTGTTGCTGAGCTTCTCCTGCATGGTCATGACGTCTGCCAATGCCTGGCATGGATGGTAGATGTCGTCTTCCATGTTAATCACGGGGATCTTGGACCATTTGGCAAATTCACGCACAATGCGGTCGCCTTTTCCATATTCCCAACCCGTCGGCTTTCCGTAGATGCGGATGGCAATCGCGTCACCCATTTCAGCCAATACTCGTGCAACGTCAGAGATGCGCTCTGTGGAGTAGGCCACTTCATCGCCTTTGAGAGCTGGCGTGTAAACGGCACCCGGCTGAAGGAAGTGAGCGTGTCCGCCCATCTGCGTCATGCCAGCCTCGAACGAGTTACGTGTTCGAAGCGAGGAATTGTAGAACATCATGTGTAGCGTTTGCCCATCGAGCACTTTGTGCGGTTCGCGACGGATGAACTTCCTCTTCAGGTCGTGAGCTGTATCAAGCATCGCCTCGATTTCGTCGCGGGAGAAGTCAAGCCACGTAATGAAATCGCGGCCACGAAGTGTTGTACTAGACATAGAAATGCCTCCTAAACCTAATTCTTGGTAATCGTTGTTCCGGCGTTG
Organism: Candidatus Bipolaricaulota bacterium; assembly: GCA_018817505.1. GTDB lineage: Bacteria > Bipolaricaulota > Bipolaricaulia > UBA7950 > UBA9294 > SPBW01. The sequence goes on from JAHITR010000028.1 coordinate 43,664, forward strand.
CCTTCCAGGGCAGCAACTGCCTGATTGAGAGAGGTGATGATTGCCTTCTCCCCGCCCGCTTCGACAAATCGAACGGCCGCTCGAACCTTGGGCTCCATGGAGCCCTTGGCAAAGTGGCCCTCTTCCGCATACTTCTTGGCTTCGGCAACAGTCATCTTCGAGAGGGATTTCTCGTCCGAAGTCTTGTAATTCAACCGTACACTGTCCACATCCGTGAGAACCATGAAGATCGACGCACCCACGTCGACAGCCAAACGTTCTCCTGCCAGATCCTTGTCAATGACTGCATCGACGCCAACAAGCTTCCCATCCTCGCGGATGACGGGGATGCCTCCGCCGCCGGAGGCAATGACGATCGCCTTGGCTTCCACGAGATGTCGGATCGAATCCTTCTCATGAATGGAGATCGGATCTGGCGAAGGCACAACTCGGCGCCAGCCACGGCCCGCGTCCTCACGAACGTTGTAGCCCTTATCCGATTCCAGGGCCTTGGCTTCGGCTTCAGAATAGAAGGGGCCTACGGGCTTGGTTGGATTGGAGAATGCCGGATCCTGCTTGTCTACGACAACCTGGGTCACGATGGTAGCGACAGGTATGTCGCCTCGACCCTGCTCTGCAAGCAGATTGCCCAGGTTCTGTTGAATCATGAGGCCGATGAACCCCTGCGATTCGGCCCCCAAAGCAAACAAAGGCATCGGTGCAGCGACCTCTTTGCCCGCTTCGTTTTGAAGCAGCAGGTTGCCCACCTGAGGTCCGTTGCCATGGGTGACCACAACACGATACTTGCCGGACTCCACCATGTGTGCCAACTGCACGCACGTAACATGCACATTGGCCATCTGTTCTTCGTATGTGCCCTTCTGTCCCGGTTGAAGAATCGCATTGCCACCGAGAGCGACTACTACTGTCTTCTTTCCACCATCCATTGGATCACCTTTTCGTACTTCAGTTTTTTAATCTATTCGTTCAGATTCGCCACAGCAGATCGGTCTACATGCAACGTCACGATCACCCTCGTCACAGAGGATTTTCGCTCACTGATGGTCAAGAGCAACGCCTGCGTCATGCCTCCCAGATCTCTCGCATGCGATCCCAATGCTCGACCGTCTTGGCAAAGGCCGTATCGGCATCGCGTACCACAATGGCACCAAGTATCTCTTGATGAAGATCCACCACATGCTGAATGTCATCCACATTCTTCAGGTAGTAATGCCTGGTGAATTCCCGATACACAAGCTGATCCATGGTGTCCAACAAGGGCGTTAGCGCAGCAGTAATCAGCGCGTTTCCTACGGCATCGGCCAATTCAGTATGGAATCGTTTGTCCGCATCGAAATAGGCATCAAAGTCGTCTTTGGCTGCATTTTCGCGCATATCCTCGATGGACTTGCGCAACCGTGCTACCACTGCGCCCGATGCCTTGGACGCAACCAGAGCCGCAATGGGCGGTTCCAGTACGCCCCGTGCTTCCATCACTTCGAGACATCCCATTTCGGATTCAATCAGATGGACTGCGGCAGTTTCATCGGAGGAACTGGGCTTACGCATGACGTAGTTGCCGCTTCCCGGACGGGATTCAATAATCGACATCGCTTGCAGCGCAGACAATGCTTCCCGGATGGATGGCCGACTCACACCCATCAATTCAGCCAGCTCGAATTCTGAGGGCAGTTTGCTGCTCACTGGATAATCGCCACGTTGAATCGCATCCACGATCTGCTCAGCAGCAATGGCGCTTACCTTGCGAGGTCGAACCTTCTTGAAAGACATCCAGCCTCCTGATGGTATTCCTGTCCCTTGACGTCAACCTGTATGATAGCCTGACGGGTTTGCATCCGCAAAAAACGCTAAGGGAGGGCACGGAACAGGAACTTCCCGCGACCTTCTTCAGCAAGCAATTCTCCATCCTGAACGATGATCTCGCCTCGAGAGATTGTCGATACGGCCTTGCCTGTCATCTCCCATCCTTCGTACGGAGAGAAATCGGTTCTCATGTGCAGGAATGTCGCTTCAATCTCCCACTCCAGAGCCGGATCAAAGATCACCAAGTCCGCGTCCATGCCAATCTCAATCGATCCTTTGTGACCATCTAGTCCGTAGATCTGAGCCGGCCCTTCGCTGAGAAGGCGAGGAATGTCCGTCACAGACAGCAATCCCTTCCCCACTCCCTCGGAGTAGAGAATCGGAAGAAGCGTCTCCACTCCAGGAAGACCATACGGAAGATCCACGAACGACCCTCGCCAGGTCTTTTGCTCGCGCGTAAACGGACAGTGGTCCGTGGCGACAAAGTCGATCACCCGATTCCTCAATCCGTTCCACAGCATCGTTTGATCCCCCAACGTGCGGAGCGCTGGGCTGGCAGAGAAGAGGTGTCCATCCATGCGCTCATAGGAATCGGCGCCCAGAACAAGATACTGCGGGCACGTCTCAGCAGTCATCGCTGCTCCTGACTTGCGCGCCTCTTGAACAGCCATGATCCCCTTGGCAGAAGAGACGTGCACAATGTGAGTACGACAGCCTGTCTCAGCGGCCGCACGCCCGACCTGTGAGATCGCTGTCGATTCACAGAGTGCTGGACGCGCCCGCGCCAGGATGGACATGTCCGTCATCTGTTCGGGAGAAAGCGACTCCATGATCGAACGGATCAGATCTTCATCCTCACAATGAACGAGTGCCACGCAATCCAAGTCCGCCAAATGTTCGAACGCCCGCCGCATAATGGCAGGCGTCGTGCGCCGCCCTGACGACTCATAGGCCGTATAAAACTTGAAGCTCGTCACTCCGCGTCGCCGAGCTTCTGCAAACTCGCCCGATTCTTCGGGCTTCCACCCAACCACTTCTGCATGCAAGCCCACATCGATAATCGCGGGCTGGATATTCTCCATCCGTCGATCGATGTCCAGGGGAATCGAAGAACGCAAGGACCCCACCGTAAAGTCAAGAATGCTTGTCACTCCGCCAAACGCGGCAGCCACAGTCCCCGTGTAGAAATCGTCTGAGGATCGAGTCCCTGCGACGGGGAGATCCATGTGCGTGTGAGCATCGATGACTCCAGGGAACACCAACATTCCGTCTGCGTCAAGCACACGATGGCCAGACAATGCTGTTCCGAGAGCGGAAATGGTCTCTCCGTCAATCCCAATGTCCAGCTTTTGCGCGGACAGCGGCGTAACCACTGTGCCGTTTCGAATGACAAGATCATGCATAGGATGTCTCGATACCCTTTCAAGATGCAACTTGGAAAGTTGCCAAGCTGCATGATAGCATTACAGCTACAACTCCACAATCAAATCGAGGTAAAACGCCATGATTGACCTGACGATACACGAAGGCAAGCTTCAGAATACCGTGCGCCGTGCGCGCGAGCGCGGTATTGTTATTCCTACGTTCGAGCAGATGAAGAACCCGTCGCTCATTCCCGCAACCGTCAAGGCTGGATTGAAAGCCCACGGCTTGTGGGACCTTCATCCACTCAACCTGTATCGCATCACCTGGAAGAACGAGCCCGTTCTTCAAGGCGGCGGCTTTGGCGGCGTCAATTATATCGAATTCCCATCTGCGCTCACGGGCGTCGACGCTCGCATCATTGCCCTCATCGGCAAGTGGTTCCCAACCGGAGCCCACAAAGTGGGAGCCACATTCGGTTGCCTCGTCCCTCGCTTGGTGACCGGTCAGTTCGACCCAACGTTCCACAAGGCCGTGTGGCCATCCACAGGAAATTTCTGCCGCGGCGGCGCCTACAACTCGGCACTGCTCGGCTGTGACTCCATTGCCATCTTGCCCGAGGAGATGTCCAAGGAACGATTTGCATGGTTGTCCAAGGTAGCTGGAGAGGTCATCGCTACACCGGGTTGCGAATCGAATGTTTGGGAGATTTTTCAGAAGTGCAAAGAGCTGCAAGCGACGCGGGACAACGTCATGATCTTCGACCAATTTGAGGAATTCGGAAACCATCTCTGGCACTACGACGTCACTGGACATGCCATGCAAGACGTGCTGAACATCGAGCTCAAGGGCGGCCGATATGCTGGTGTCGTCTTGACCTCAGGATCAGGCGGCACCATGGGCTGTGGCGATTATCTGAAAGAACAGTATCCCGGCTCCAAGCTCATTGCCTCAGAGGCTCTTCAGTGCCCGACGATGCTTGAGAATGGGTTCGGCGGCCATCGCATCGAAGGCATCGGCGACAAGCACATCCCATGGATTCACAACGTTCGGAATACAGACTTCGCGGTCGCCATTGATGACGAGGATCCCATGCACTTGATTCGGTTGTTCAATGAACCTGAGGGCAAGAAACATCTGCAATCGCTGGGGCTGTCGCCTGCATACGTGGAAGCGCTGGAACAGCTAGGCATCTCTGGCGTGGCCAACGTGCTGGCTTCCATCAAATTCGCCAAGTACAACGAGTTGACGAGTTCCGACGTTGTACTCACGGTATTGACCGATTCCATGGAAATGTATGGTACGCGTCTTCAAGAACTGAATGAGTCCCTGGGGCCCTATACCACGAATCAGGCTGCCATCGATCACAGTCGACACATGCTGGGTCAGAAGACTGACTCCATGCAGGAATTAGGCTATCGTGATCGAAAGCGCATCCACAACCTGAAGTACTTCACATGGATCGAGCAGATGGGCCGGAGTGTCGCTGAACTCGATCGGCAATGGTACGACTACGACGCCTACTGGGGGGGCATTCACAGCATGGTGCCCGCTATTGACAAGTTGATCGTGGAATTCAACGAAGCCGTCGGCCTGGAAGCCAAGCGCTAAAATGGAACCCGTCTTTGGATCTCCACTCGCGCCGGTCGTTGAACTCATCCGTGCGCAAATGGAGAAACAGAGAAAGAAACAGCCTATCTTGCTCGTTGGCGGCATCGGATCGGGCAAGACGGCAGCCGGCCTCCGACTTTTGTCCCTGCTTCGCAGCTACGGGATTCAAGTCGGAGGCATTCTTGCTCCCCGCATTCTCAAGGGAGAGGAGACGATCGGATATTCGATCATCGACCTTGCCACCAATGCGACCCATCCCTTTGCTGGCTTGGAGCCATCGGATGTGCAAATCGGCAAGTACTACCTGTCCCAAGCCGGATTGGATCTGGCTGAACGAACGATCCGCAACGCCCTCAATGAACGGCCAGTCGTGTTCATCGACGAGGTGGGCCGATTAGAGCTTGAGGGCGGCGGACACGCACAGGCTATTCGCCAGCTGCTGAAATCCAACAGCGTGCCTGTGCTTCTGGTTCGTGATACGCTTGTTGAACAGGCCATTCGCACGTTCGACATTACGAGTCCTTTCATCTTCCACGCTTCTGAAATGCAAGACACCGAAGAAATGGCACCCGGTGGCGCGCAGACGTTTTGGCAGATCGTTGATTCCATCCCCTATCCCTTGCTTGTCACCATTAGCTCTCTCGATGGATTTCCTCAGTCACGCCCAATGCACTTGATCGATCACGATGCTCGGACGGTATGGTTCGCCACATCCAGAGCATCGAACAAGATCAAGCAGATCGAGGGCAATTCACACGTGACCGTTTTGTTTGTCGATTCGGCCCGCTACAACTACGCCGCGTTCCATGGCCATGCCCGTATCGTCGATGACGCCGATCGTGAACGAACGCTTTGGCGCAACGAGTGGGAGGAGGATTGGCCGGAAGGCCCTTCGGATCCTGATTATGTTCTCATCCGCATCGACGGCATCCGAGGCCACTTTCTGCGTGGAGCTACGGGTGAGTCTGGTGAAGTCGAATTGGGCTAGATGATTTCGATCCCACGTGGAGGGTGATTCGGCCGCTCAGCATGACTGGGATTCCCTGCAAGCGTTCAAGTGCAAAGCGCCCTCTCACTGAAGAATGCGGGACACATCGCTTTGTGAAACTCCGATGCTCTCGTTTCTGTGCCCTGGACTATTCCTCGTATACTCTGCTGGCTCATTCGTTCGTTCTTTGATTGGAGGGATGTCATGGAGTGGCTGTATCTGGGGATCGGGCTCATCGTCGGGGCGTTTGTCAGTTGGCTGCTCGTTCGCGCCCGCGCTCAAGAAAAAGTGACGACACTGCGTGTCAGTGCGGCCAAATTGGAGGAAGAACTCCGCGCTGAGCGCGATAAGGCCGCATCGACGGACGTCCTCCAGGATCGAATGAAAGCGATGTTTGAGTCTTTGGCCCATCAAGCCCTGACATCCAACTCTGAGCAGCTTCTAGCACGCTCTCGTGAGCAGCTGGCCGGTCTCCTGCAGCAAGTCCGTGGCGATTGGGGCACACAAAAGGAGCAACTCAAGGGCTTGGTCGATCCGCTTAGCAAGGCATTAACGACTATGGATGAGCAGGTGCGTGCCATGGAACAGAAGCGCGAGGGAGCCTATCAGGGGCTTGGCGAGCAACTGCGCAATTTGGGCGATGCACAGATCCAACTTCGACAATCAACGATTCGGTTGGAGCAATCGCTCAAATCATCGACAGCCCGAGGACGCTGGGGAGAAATGCAACTGCGCCGCGTCGTCGAACTAGCAGGCATGACCAAGCATGTCGATTTCTCGGAGCAGGTATCAGGCGATCAGGGCCGCCCTGACATGATCGTCCGACTCCCCAATGAAGGCATTCTGCCAATCGACGCCAAGGCTCCGGCTGCCGCCTATCTGGATGCCATGAATCATGAAGGAGAAGCTCGCGCGCAGAAGCTGATCGAACATGCCAAAGCGATGCGCTCGCGCATTCAGGAACTATCGCGCAAGGCCTACATGGATCAATTCGAGAAGTCACCAGAGATTGTCGTCATGTTCGTCCCGTTTGAATCCGCCTTATCAGCAGCATTCGAAAGCGATCCCGGCCTGCTAGAGTATGGCATCCAGCAGCGCATCCTGGTTGCTTCGCCAGTGACCTTGTTGGCGCTGCTCCGAGCAGCTGCCTTTGGATGGCAGCAATACCATATCGCAGAGCACGCGCAGCTTATCGCCAACCAGGGGCGCGAACTCTACACGCGATTTCTCAATGTCATCAAACCCATCGGCGATGCCGGAGACAAGCTCGGCAAAGCAGTCGATGCCTATAACAAGGCCATCAGCTCTATTGAGACACGCCTCATGCCAGCACTGAGAAATCTCAAAGATTCGACTGCCGTGTCAGAGGAAGTGCCGGTTCTTGAGCCGCTTGAGCAGAACCCGCGATTGCCTCTCGACGACGCACGCTAGAAATCACACGACAACGTTTGCTGCGGCCACAATCAAGCCGAGGCTCGCGAGTCGCATCTCGTGTGCTTGCCATGGCAGGAATCGACTTCCTTCTCTCCAAGCTCTAGCTTCTTCAGCGATCCGTTCAAAGCTCAACCAGGGATTGTCACCTCGTCAAGCATGTTCGCCGATTGCTGATTGGCGACTGTGATAGTATTCCGTTTCTCCCACGTGCTGACCATCTCAGAGCCAACCGGAAACGCCAATCGCGACCGGTCTCACTGGACAATTCGCAAGGCCGCGGCTACGCTACTCGGCCTTACGAAGGGGGCATCTTGTTTCGGGTTTTTGCCAGCTTGTTCTTCGCGACGGCCACTGCGCAGCTTGGTTTGGGAATCATCTCCCCCATTCTTCCGTTGTATGCCAAGACGTTTGCTGCCAGTGCAACTCAGATCGGCCTCGTGTTCACGGCGTTCTCCATTTCGCGCGCCTTGCTCGGGCCATTTGTCGGGCGTCTATCCGATCGCATCGGTCGCCGCCCGCTCATTCTTGGCGGGCTTCTCATCTACGCCGTCGTATCCGTCCTTTACGCGTCAGCAACGAGCCTCTTGACGCTCGGCGCGTTCAGATTGCTGCAAGGTGTTGCGTCGGTGATGGTGACTCCCATCGCGCAGGCCTACGTGGGCGATCTCACACCCAAAGGTCGCGAGGGGCGCTATCTGAATGCCTTCTATTCGTCGCAATTCATTGGCATGGCATTCGGCCCATTGCTGGGTGGCATCATTGGCGGCATGTGGTCCTATGCCGCCGCCTTCTACGTCATGGGCGGGTTGAGCGTGCTGTCTCTCGTTCTCGTCTATCTGACCGTGCCCGTCGATCAAACAGCGCGAGAAAGGCGACAAGTCAAGCCCAAGTCCATCACGCCGCTCCGAGAAGTTGTCGGCAATGACGCGGTCAAGGCGATGCTCGCCTACTTCATCACACGAGGGTTCTGGCGCCAGTCGTTCAACGCGTTTTATCCGCTGTATGCTGTCGTTGCATTCTCATCGGGTGAGGCCAACGTCGGTCTTGTTCTTTCCTCATACATGTTCGCTGAAGGCCTGCTGCAGATCCCGTTCGGGTTCCTTGCCGATCGATACCCTCGTATTCGTCAGATTGTGATTGGAAGCGTTTTCGCCCCCCTCATCTTACTGGCAGTCCCGTTCGTCAACTCGCCGTGGGCAGTGGCCGTGCTCACGTTCGTGATGGGGGCGTTCTCTGCCTTGGGCCGCTCCTCGCTTGTGGCCATCCGGACGGAGCTGGGGCGAACGCATGGCATGGCAACGCTTGCGGGAATTCAAGGTAGTGCTTTCGCTGTCGGCCAAGCTCTCGGACCGCTGCTCACCGGCCTGATTGTGGACGCGGTAGGACTGCTTGCCGTGTTCCCCTTTGGAAGTGCTGTCGGTTGTGTCGGAACGGTGTTGGTTCTTTCCTGGCTGACCCGATGGAAACGAACCAATCCCGATGCAGCTGCCATGTCACGCGCGCGGACATCTCGCTAGGATCAATTCAACCGTAGCTTCAATGCCATGTCCGACAACGTTGTTTTTCGTCAAGCGAATTCGTCTGACACGGGAAACAGTCAACACAAGACGAGCGCTACTGCATGGCCCAAATCATCGATGCCAGAGGCATTTGGAATTCATTGGGGCGCGCACCAACGAATGCTGCGGTCCGTTTGCGAGCACCCGCAAAGGTGAGCGGATTATCCCATCTCGTAGTGAGTCTCTTCCCCTCCAAGGCTCACGTTACCTGGTCATCAACAGATCCATGTCCTGGAGGAATGCGGCAATGCCCTGTGCGATTTCCGCTTCATTCACCGTGTAGTATCGAGTCTGTGCCGTCTGTTTGAATACCACGAGACCCTGCATTCGTAGAAGCTGCAAGTGCTGAGACACTGTGGAAACGTTGACTCCAATTCGCAGGGAGAGGTCATCCACAGTGAGGCTGCTATCTTCATGGAGCAGCTTGAGAATCTCCACCCGTGTGCGTGCCGAAAGCATTTTGAAGAATGAAGAATGTGTTCTGGGCATCTGCTTCCTCCTTCACAGACGATCGCTTGACAAGCTGCTGAGCAACAGTATAATGTCTTTTGCCTAGTTAGTCAATTGCGCAACTGGCGTGTTGCGCAAGGAGGAAATCATGAGCACGAAGCTGCTCAAATTCAAGCACAGGTTGACGTGCCCAGCATGTCATATACGAGTCCGATTTCAGGCGGCAACCGATGGCCTTGGGACGTGTCCCAGTTGTGGGGAGTGGCTGGCCCAGCACGGATTGTTCCCCAGAATCACCGTGCGCTTGAACGAAGAGCCAGGAAGAGATTTCGACGATACAGACGCGTGGGAGAAGGCGTTGACCAGAGAGATCAACTCGCGATGACCCATCCGTCGTCAATGGATTCGCAAATGAGAGCAGTTGCCGTCTGTTCCGCCACAGAGCTTGCCAGATAGCCCGTCGAAGTGCCCGCGTGAGCGCTTCGGGAGCGCTCAGAGGAGATCGAAAATGAGAAGATTGACCTATCTTGTTGCGCTCATTGCGTTGAGCTACCTGGCGAGCGGGCAACCAGCTCCACTGGGCATCTACGTAGAACCTCCCGCATCAGAAGGGCTCACCGTTCGAGTTTGGATGGACAAGCCAGTGTACGCCGTCGGGGAATCAGTGCAGGCATCGTTCCAGATCAATCGCAGTGCCTACGTCTACATTTGGGATATCGAGCCAACGGGGACTGTGAGGCAGATCTTCCCCAACCAATACGACACCAGCAACTACTTCCAAGCAGGCGTCTACAGAATTCCTAGTGCTGGAAAACTCTATCGATTGGCTGTGACCCCGCCCACAGGAACCGAGTGGCTCCAGATCATGGCGGTCACGTCTCCTGCAGTTGGAGTATTCGGGACGACAACCGCTCTGAGTCCATTCCCGGTTCTTGGACAGAATCCAGCGGTGTGGAGCGCTCAACTGCAGGTTCAGATCAAGGGTATCGTGCCTTCTCAAGCAGATCGTGCTTTCGACTTCACGAAGTTCGATATTATCTCTGGCACTGCTCCAGCATATGGCACGCTGCAGATCAACTCAACCCCTGCATCTGCGGAACTGTATGTCGATTCAGTGTTCCGCAGCTGGACGCCTCGCAGCATCGTGCTTACAGCCGGGACGCATGACATCATGGTTCGAAAGGCCGGATACCAAGATCACACAACTCGCGTCTATGTTCGATCCGCTTCGACGCAAACGCTTACCGTGACCTTGGCGTCAATTTCAACGAACCTGCCTCCAATCGCGCAGTTCTCGGTCTCACCATCAGCGCCTCGCGTTGGCGAAGCCATCCAACTCGATGGTTCGACATCAACTGACGCAGACGGGACGATCTCGTCTTATCAATGGGACTTCAACGGAGATGGCATCACCGATCAAACGGGAAGAACGGCAACGTGGCAGTACATGGTCTCAGGCGCCGCCACCGTGCGACTGACTGTAACAGACAACCGAGGTGCAACCGGTCAAGCACTACAAACTCTCAATGTTCGTGCTGCCAATCAAGCTCCTGTGGCCCTCTTCTACACGACGCCAGCCACTCCAACAATTTGGAGTCCCGTTATTCTGGACGCCAGTTCGTCATACGATCCTGATGGTGCAATTGCCACCTACCAATGGGATTCCGATGGAGACGGTCTCATCGATCAGACGGGGCGGACCATCACCAGGACGTACTACTCACCAGCGAGCTACTGGGTCACGCTGTACGTAACCGACCTGTTGGGTGCAACCGGAATTCGAACGCTGCCTTTGGTCGTCGGCCCGTCTTCAGTTCCAGGAATGCCGGCCATGGGGAACGTTCCTGGATTCTATGTCTGGGGAATGGATGCATGGCGAATCACGGTCAACGGGTCACCCCTGTGGACTACACCACGCCCCTATCGCATCGAGTTGCGCACCGACGGCGTCTTCCTCAGTGCATCTTCTGGATCTGGCGTGTCACCCACGGGCCTTGTCCCAACACAAAACTCTGAGGGCTGGAAGTTGATTCTTGAGGGAAGTGTCGGCATATCAGCACAAACCTACGTATTCCAGGCAGTTGGCGCATCGTCAATCTATATGGACCTCGCGCTGGATATGGATGGCGATGGATACGTAAACCGCTCGACTGGGTTCGTTCGGCTTGGCCAGTCCATGGTCACTGCGCCGCGCAATCCTATCGTGATCGGCAAGCCAGACTGGTACTCTGGCGCCCTCACTCCGAATTTGAACTACAAGTTGGGCACGCCCGCGCTGTATTCAGAGAGCTCGCGCGTCATCTTCTACTTCACGACGATTGGAGCTCTCGGAGGAACCCCATAATGCCCGACTATAATGGTTCAAAGTCGCATGTGATTGTCCGTGCCGGGGGCTATAACTCTCGGCACCCGAATGGAGGTGTGTCATGAGAAGAAATCAAGTGTGGACAATGGTCGCTTTGGCTGTGGCGCTGATGTCACTCACAGCGCAGGGAATGCCCCTCTGTAGCTACCAAGCACCCGAGACGTTGCTATTGGATGCAACAACCTCGTTTTCCTATCAGTACTTTGACGATGCAAATACGCCGGGCACCGATGTGAATACTGGCAGAGTTGATTTCAGCTTCAGTCGTCTTCGTGACGCAGAAACCTATGGCTCCACACTGCGATTGAATGGCTTGATGGGTTTGTCAGACTTCCTGCCCACTCAATGGATGAGCGAGGGAACTGCGTCGTACCGCTACTACGTTTCATCGAGTCTCCCGCTGTTTGGATTCGGCGGCATCCACGGACTTTTCAACACCAGCCAAACGCAGCTTGGCCTGGAAATACAGTCAGGTTTTGGATTCGGTAGATTCGGCGATGTAACCCCACTTGCCAAGGCCATGCTCGTGGACATCAATCTTCAGAAGAACAAGGTAACCTACGTCCCATTACCAGACAGCGTGTTGACAACAATGGCCCAAACGATTGGCTCCTTGTCTGCTGAGAACTCCATCGAGACCGTGGTCGCCTTGCTTGAGTCCATCATCGAGACAACAACCGGTTTGCAGCTGGATGCTCGCACGTTGCTGATGATTGAAGATGTCGTTGCCAACTCTGATACACAGCGGTATTGCGGGTTCACAGCCCGAGCGGGACTAGGATACGAACTCCTTGATCCTTATGGCGGACCACAGAGTTTCTTGCTCGCCTTGTCAGCCGATGCGGCCTATGCCCCTGATCCGAACGGACAGATGCAATGGCACTTGAGCTTTTCCGGTCCATTCGATGTCGCAAGTGAGAACACGCTGACCGGATCTTTCTCCTACGAGGTTATGGTCTCAGACGCGAATTCTCTAGAAGCCAACTACTCCTTCCAGCGTATCCAGCCTGCAGGCGGTGTGGCGGTCACTTCACATGTCGTCACATGCAATTGGGTGATCAAGGTCGCAGCGGTTGACACGCTTGTCGGATTCTCCATCGCCCGCACGAGCGAAGATGCTGGATGGTCCATCACGTTTTCGCTATCTACGGCCATGGATCTGATCTAGTCCGGGGAGGTTCTCAGCAGGCGAATGCCTACGAGCATACTCGGCGCGAGTTGGCACTTCAGCCGTCTCGGGTGCATCGCACACTAGGTGCATCCTAGATGACAACGGTGGGGCGATGAAGGAACCCTTCAACGCCCCACCGAATGCCATTCAACCTTGAGGCCTGATTCACCTCTCAAGTCAGCCGGCTACGCGGTATAGGCTTGCCGTCGCATGCTGATAACACTCAACAACAGTGTGACGACAGCGATGGCGCCGAGGACGGACAACTCGAAGGTCAATGCGCCCAAGCCCTGACCTGTAAGCATGATCTTTCTCAAGGCAGAATTGGCGTACGTCAAGGGAATCGCGTAGGAGATCGCACGCATGGTCGCTGGCATGGTTTCCAGCGGCCAGAAGACGCCACTGAGCATGATCGATGGTATCAGCAAGAACAGCACGAATTGCATCGCTTGAGCTTCGTTCTTGGCGACCGTAGACATCAGTGTCGCGATGCCCTGCAGGCCTACAGCAAACAAGACGATCACGAGAATCACGGCTCCTGGATCGCCGACAAATCGAATGTCAAACAGCCACAGCGAAACGAGAAACAGTTCAGCGGCTTGGAACAGCGCAATGAGGCTGAATGCCAACGTATAGCCCATCGTCACTTCCCACGCACTGATTGGGGCAATGAGAATACGCGTCAGCGTTCCGCCCGTTCGTTCACGAACGACGGCCATCGCTGTCAGCATGACGGTAATCAACGTCATGGCGAATCCAATGATGCCTGGCGCTGTGAAGTCGAGCATACGAATCTTGCCTTCATAGAGTCGCTGCACATTGAGCAGTGATTCTACAGTCACTGACGATTGTTGCGTCTCCAACACGGCCGTAAATGCATCGTTGAATGCAGCGATCACCGCGCTGGCAACAAGTGGATTGGAATCATCAATGACCAGTCGCGTGGGGGGGCCGGCATCAATCTCGCTAGGGAGCAGAGTTACACTACTGCCTTCAAACTGGACCTTGCGCTCTCCACTAGAACGTATGGCTTGGCTAACCACAGCGTTGGAAAAGGATTTGGGAAAGGCAAGAGCTGCCCATGCCTCAGTGCCGACCATGGAGAACGCTTCGTCCGCATCATCGAGGATAACGATGTCAAAGACATCTGGATCGAGCGCGCTGACGAACGCTGCTGCCAAATCGACAGTCAGGGTGATGCGCCCCACTTCCTGGGTGCGGACTGAGGCAAGCCCGTTGTCTGCATTGACAATGACAATGGTTAAGTCAGAGTAGGAACCCGAGAATGAGTTGCCATAAATGAGCACAAAGAACAGCGGAAGGATGATGATCAGCGCCAATGTGCGCCCATCTCTAAGAATGCGGCGCAGGACGTTTCGTGCGACAGCTAGACTGGTCATGAGGGCACCTCGCCACGTTCTTGGAGCACGATGAAGGCATCGTCCAGATTATCTGTCCCCGTTTGTGCAAGGATCTCCTCTGGCTTGCCTTGTGTGAGCAGCTTCCCTGCCATCAGGAAACCGACAAGATGGCAGCGCTGTGCTTCTTCGACGAGGTGTGTGGTCACCACGAGAGTCACATCTTGGTCAGCAAGGGCATTGAAGTAATCCCAGAACGAACGACGGAGTTTCGGGTCCACTCCCGCTGTCGGCTCATCCAAGAATGCCAATCGCGGTTTGTGAAGCAGGCTAATGGCCAGCGAAACGCGTCTGCGCATGCCGCCTGAGAACGTGCCCACACGATCCCGTTTGCGGTCTGTCAGTTGAACGAGATCGAGAAGCTCATCGGCCCGCTCACGAACTTGCGCACGTCGCAAGCTGTATAGCTGCCCGAAGAATTCCAGATTTTGCATGACGCTCAAGTCGTTATAAACAGCGAAATCCTGTGGCATGTAGCCGAGCTGTGATCGAACGCGCGTACTTGGCATCTTCCATCCAAGCAAGGTGGCTTCCCCCTCATCCGGCCGAAGCAGACCACAGAGTGTGCGGATGAGCGTGGTCTTCCCTGCACCATTGGGGCCCGCTAATCCATACAACTGACCTTGGGCAACAGACAGACTTAGTCCATCAAGAGCCGCTCTCTTGCCATACACTTTGCGCAATCCCTGCGCGCGGATGACGTGTTCGGCGGTCATTAGAAAAGGTCCGTTTCCATGTACACGGCCAGCGAACTCGTCATTTCTTCATCGCCGGTCCTGTATTGCAGGCTGCCCACTAGACTGAGCCCAACGGAGCCGAATATCTTTGTCGTCAGGCTGCCAGAGGCTGCATGTGCAGTTGCCGTGACATTGGAAGTTGTCCACAACCGATCGACAGTCACACGATACTCCGCGCGAGCGGTCCATCCATCTGGCAAGCGGCGCGTATACGAAGCGCCCGCCTTGATGTTCATCTGCTCAGGATGAGCAAGCCGAATCTTAGCCTCAGCGCTGGAATTAAACTGCGAAACAGGATCTGGAACCGCAGCATAGCGAATGAGGACGATGCCTGTTGAAGCAACGCTGAACTCGGGATAAACCATGGCAGAAACACCAAGACGTGCCTGCAAATCACGTCCGCACAGGCGCGTCACGTCGCTTGATTTGAGGATCTCCTCAATCGCAAGCAACCCGCGAACGTCGAGATCCTGACCAGATACCAATTCAGTCGAAACCAGTTTGGCAACCAATGTGACGACCTTCTCATCGTCTGCCAAATCAATGCTTCCTAAAATCTGAGCCAGGTCCAACAGGGTCTCGTTGCTGACAGGAGCCAGCAATTCGCCAAGGTCAAGCAATTCATTTTGAATCGATATCGCCTGTGCCAGTGGGGTAACATCACGGAATCTCCCCGTACCTAGGCCTCCAGTCAGATCAAGTTCAAGGCCTTCTTGCGTGGATGCAGAGAATCCGACTACGCCAACGCCAAAGATATCTGCGTAGGCTGGGGTATCGGCAGCAAAGAAGCTGCTCAAGCTGCCTGACCCGAACACGCTGGCCGCCCATCCACTGCCATCGGCGCGAATCTCGGTTCGTGCATCCAATGCCTGCCCAAAGGCTGCAGAAGAGTAGATGCCGGTGTAGTCGCCGACGAGGCTTGCAGACATCGTTCGATTGCGATCGTCCGCAAAGGGGCCGTCATACCAGTTGAATGAGCCCAAGAGGCCAAAATCGGAAATGCGGCTCTCTGGCGGTTCGTACGAGCAGACGGATAAGGCAGCTCCACAGGCAGCGAGACCCGCCATGAATCCAAGGAATGCCGTGGTCACCACGACAAGCATCGTGCGTTTCATGATCCTCCGATACTGCGTAGGCATCTGAGATAACACTACAGTGATTCGATGGAGGCGGTCAAGAAATCGAGGCATGGCTTGGCCGCAGCAGGGTTTCCAACATCTGATGCTTGATGCCGTAGGTTTCCTTCAGCGTCTCAATCTGCTTGTACGTTTCCTCTCTTGAAGCAGGCGGATCCCCACGAATCGCAAGGATCAGCTTGTTCTTGCTTGTATGTTCTAGAGACACGAACTCGAGAATCTGCGTCTTGTAGCCGTGCGCCTCCAATAGCAGCGCACGAAGCGCGTCAGTCACCATGTCGGCTTCTTGCCCCATGTGCACGCCATACTTGAGGACAGGCAGCAGATTCGCCGGACTCTTGATCTGCTGACGAACTTCCTTGTGGCAGCAGGGCGAACACATGATGATGCCAGCACCTGAGCGGATGCCCAAATGAATGGCGAGGTCCGTTGCCGTGTCGCAGGCATGCAGCGCAATCAGCGCATCCATCGTTTCCGGGGCCGAAC
Source organism: Candidatus Bipolaricaulota bacterium (assembly GCA_018817505.1). Lineage (GTDB taxonomy): Bacteria > Bipolaricaulota > Bipolaricaulia > UBA7950 > UBA9294 > SPBW01. The sequence goes on from JAHITR010000028.1 coordinate 60,184, forward strand.
TGCGGACATCGCCGATACGAAAATGCAATCCACCCATCTGAAGACGAACGGCAAGATCTGTGCACAGATTCACGAGCTCTTCTCTCAGTTCCACGCCCGTCACCACAGTTTCCTTGTCCAACACGGACTGAAGATAGTCATAAATGGCAAACGTCAAGTAGCCCTTGCCTGATCCGAAGTCGACGACGCGAATGGCATCCTTTGTTGTGAGCTCCGAAGAGGCTACGGCGTGATCAAAGATCTCAATGAACTTGTTGATTTGTTTCCATTTGCGCGCCATCGCAGGCACAATGCGCTCGCTAGGACCGGTCACGCCGAGCGTTCGCAAGAATGGGCGCGATGAATCCACATAGCGCCGCTTCTGTCGGTCGTGTTCTATCTCCTGAACAGTCGAACGCGACGGATTTCCAGTTCCCAGCTTCGCTTTGCCCTTCTTGCTGAATTCGATCTGAACATCCTGCGTTTCGGTGAACAGGTGAGCGGCCTTGAAAGCCACTCCGAGGAGACCACGGATTTTGTCAAGGCCATGACCCTGTGGGCCATTCTTGGTGATGTCACGCGTTTCGTAGCGATAGACAAACGACAGATGCGGCTGCCCCTTCAGGATGACCCGGCGAATGACAAGCCGCTTCAGATCGGGCTGTTCGCCGCGATACTTGGTCAGCAGTAGCTCAATGAAACTGCCGTCAGTCAATGCGGACGCGACCGTACCGAGAAACGCCTCCGTCTTCTCCTGATCAGTATTCCTTGTCGTTCCCATGGTAGTGCTAGAATACCGCAGGACAGGTTCAATTGCTTTGCTGCCTAGGGGCTACAGCCCAGTCAATGGGTACTGACGCCGCATAGCATCCATCTCTTCCGGGTTGTTGGCTGTCGGAATGACGATGCTTCCATCGAGAATGCCTGCCTCCAACTCAGCGACGGCATCCCAAATCCAGGCCGGCACGGTTGCACGGTTTGCTGACCAATGGGCCAACGTCGTGTAGAAGGCATCGCTGTCAAGGGCTTGCGCTTGGATACCGAAGTCGATGAATTCAAGCAGGTCCTCTACGTCGCTCATCCCGACGCCACCTTCTGCCAATCCAAGGCTGGTCACGCCTCCCACAAAAGTGCCCCGAGCAACCGCATTAACCGCCTGGATCGTGGCCACGTCAATACGCTTCATCCCGCTAGCCAACCCGTGGAAACCGCCGCCAAGGTAGTCCTGGTTCGCATCAACACCAAAGAAATAGGGTGGTCCGTAGCTCGTGTCAGCCAGCTCGTGATATTCGGCAATGGCCTGCAAATCGCCCAATCCCAACGCGCCCGCCACGTTGAAGATCGAAGCGGCCCCTTGGGCAAGCATCGCTTCAGATGCCGCTTTGCCAACGGCAATGTCCTGGAATGTGCCCGCATAGGTATAGAGCATGCCGACACTCACCGGATTTCCCGTGACTTGTGTATAGCGCGCGAGCCCCCAGTCCATGCCGAATCGATAGCCTGCCTCAAAGTGATAGAGAACGGGAATCTCAATGCCCAGAACCATTCCCGCGTAGGCATAGCCGTGATACCCAGCGGTCAATGCTGCCAGAGCACCGACAAGGGCTGACATTTCGTTTTCACGGAATGTAATCGACATCACATTGGCTAGGTTTGAGACGAAGCCACCCACGGTCACGAATCGTTGCGTCGGATACTCGCCAGCCGCTTGCGCAACGGCATCGGCGAACAAGGAGCCGAAGCTGAGGATGACATCGAACTGTTGGGTTCGTGCCAGATCGCGAAGCGTGGGAAGATAATCGGCCGTCGAAACGCTCTGAGCGGTGGTCAACGACAATCCCAGCTGTTCCGCAGCCTCTGAAGCGCCTTTGAAGCCCATGTCATTGAAGGAAAGGTCTCCGCGTCCCCCGCCAAGCACAATCGCCATCTTGCCCGTTGAGGCACAGCCCATGGCTGCGATCATCACGACGAGAAGGATTAACAGACTCAGACTACTCAATGTACGCATGAAACGACTCCTTCGCTTTTCACCCTGGGTTGACTTCATCAATTTTCGACAATCAGTTGCCAAAGATTGTCAACTATAGAGGACGGGCGATGCAAAGTCCCCCCGCTACGCGCTGCGTCCACCAGGCGAATCCTCTCATCGTGACATCAACGGGGATAGGAGCCTTCTTCTTGCAGGTTCACTCCTGCCGCACAAGTCCAACCACAGCTGTGAGCCTGGGCTGGCTAAGGCGTGTCGTGCTCGTCCATCAGACGTTCAAGTTTCTTCAGTCGATGCGTGGACTGCATTCTGCGGACCGTGCCCGTCAGTCCGCGAATGACAATGCTCTCCGTGACCGCACCGCCACCGAAGTATTCGACGCCTTTGAGTAGCTCGCCATCGGTTACGCCCGTGGCTGCGAATAGCACGTGGTCTGATGCCACCAAATCGTCCACATAGAGAGGATCTCCCAAACTGAAACCGTCCCAGTTGATGATATCGTGTGGAAAAGTCACAAGCTGCGCCTGGAAATCGCCCCCCAATGCGCGCACTGCGCAGGCAGCGAGCAACCCTTCCGGGCTTCCGCCGATGCCCAACATGAGGTCGATGCCTGTGTGTTCCCAACACGTCATCAAGGCAGCGGCGACATCACATTCCTTGATCATGCGAATCCGTGCGCCGCAGGCTCGAACGTCGTCGATCAGGGTCTCATTGCGAGGGCGATCCATGATGACGACCGTCAAATCGGCGACGTCGCACGACTCCGCTTTGGCCAACACACGAAGGTTATGGGCCACAGGCCGGGTGATATCGACCAATCCTCGTGCCTTGGGGCCAACAGCCATCTTGTTCATGTACATGGCGCGCCCCGGATCGAGCATGGTTCCGCGGGGGGAGGCAGCGATCACTGAAATCGAATTCAGAGTCCCTGCCGCCAAGGAACGTGTGCCATCGATTGGATCGACAGCGAAGTCAAGCAGCGGAGGGACACCCGTTCCGACAGATTCTCCGCAATAGAGCATGGGCGCATTGTCCTTCTCCCCTTCACCAATGACGATCCGTCCGTCGACCTGAACGGACTGAAGCGCAGTGCGCATGGCATCCACGGCCACTTGATCAACCACGTGGCTGTCACCGCGCCCCATGAAACGTGCAGCCGCAAGCGCAGCGAATTCTGTGACGCGCACCAGTTCGAGTGCCAGATTGCGAGAGTGCTGAGGAAGCATGGAATCCTCCGGAAGCTGAAAGTGCGGCGATTGTACACGTCTCGCGGCCATTTGGCAGGTCCCACATGCAGAAGAGCAACATGTCTGGCATCGACCCGAATTGCGTGTCTCGCAGAACCCGGAAGAGCCGTATGGCTCTTCCGGGTATGCAGCATTCGATCGTGTCCTTGTTCCTAGGACAGCCCGTAAATCTTCGAGAACTTCTCTTCTACGTAGCGCACGAAGTGTGAAGCATCCAAAGGAGCCCCGGTGATTCGCGTCATGAGTTCATCAGGTTGATAAACACCGCCGGAACGATGGACGTGGGTTCGAACCCACTCAGTCAATGCGTGAATGTCACCTACAGCGATCCGCTCATCGAGATCTGGCAGATCTTGTCGAATCTTTGTCGCCATCTGAGCTGCGTAAAGGTTTCCCAGCATGTAGGAAGGAAAATAGCCAAAGTAGCCGATGGACCAATGAACATCCTGCAGGACACCTCGCGCATCATCGGGCGGCGTGATGCCAAGGTAACGCTCCATGGCTTCGTTCCAATGCCTCGGCAGATCAGCCACTTGGATTTCGCCAGCAATCAGCGAGGCTTCGAGCTCGGCTCGAAGCATGATATGCAGGTTGTAGGTCACTTCGTCCGCTTCCACACGAATCAGAGAGGGGGCCACGAGGTTGACTGCGCGGTACAACACATCAGGCGAGATCTGCTGGAATTGAGGGAAAACACCGGCGAGAATGGGCTGAAAGTGCTTCCAGAAGGGCAAATCGCGCCCAAGCAGGTTTTCGATCATTCGCGATTGAGACTCATGGATGCCATTGGATGAGCCTCCGCTCAGGCGCAGTGCGTACAAGTTCTCAGGCATCCCTTGGTTGTAGAGCGCGTGTCCGCCCTCGTGTAGCGCGCCAAACAATCCAGATGTCAGCAAGTTTTCAAGATAGCGATTGGTCACGCGAACGTCGTCAAAGGCAATGGCTGTGGTGAATGGATGCGCCACATCATCCAGAGAACCCGCAGCGAAGTCATAGCCAATAAGGTCCAGTGCGATGCGTGCCATGTGCCGCTGTTTATCTACATCGAAGAAGCCCTCGACAACAGACGTATCCGGTGGCGTACCTTCAGTGGCCAGCCGTTTCATGAATGGCACGAGCTGCTGGCGCAATGGATCGATGATCATCTGCAATTGCTTGACCGTCATTCCCGGCTCGAATCCTTCGAGCAATGCATCGTAGGGATGCTCCTCGTAGCCGTAGTAGTCGGCAAAGCGACGCGCATAGTCGACCATCTTCGTCAGCAGTGGCTGGAACACGGAAAAGTCCGACTGCTTGCGCGCCTCCACCCAAGCTGCCTGGGATTGAGATTGGACAATCGCATGTTCTTCGATGAGCGCTGGTGGAATCGCCTTCTGGCGATGATATTCCTTGGCCATATCGCGCACACTGGCACGCTCTTCAAGGGTCAGGGAACCATCCGCTGCCAATGCATCCAAGTACTCGCCGAGTACGGGCGCGACGCTCAGCTCAAACAGCTTCTTCGTGAAGCGCCCTGTAACCTGAGATCGAGCGCCAATGCCGCGCGATGGCATGTACGTCTCTTGATCCCAAGAGAGAAGCGCCAGAGCAGAGGAGAGAAGATTCATCTCCTTCAGGTGTTCCTTGTAAGAAGTAAGCGTGTCCACGTTGTTCCCTTCAAGCATCTCCGACCGAGCGGAGCGAGATGGTTTTCAGTATACCCGACGGACTATCCGGAAAGAGCGCTATTCGTAGTGTGCTCCCCCATCTCCCGTGCGCCTTGATCCCAGACTAGAAGGCAGACGAGTCCGCAAACGCCGCCATCAGCGGCGTGTGATCCGATGGCTTGTCAGCCGTCCTCGGCTCAAGATCAATCCAACTGTTGATTGATCGGTCGGCAAGTGGTTTGGTCGCTTGGATATGATCGATCCGCCAACCCACCCCGTTGGCGATGGCGTTGCGAGCACGATAATCATAGTAAGTGTAGTGCCCACCTTCAGGCACATGTTTGCGGAACACGTCGACAAATCCCCAATCCGTCACCTTGTGGAACGCATCGGTCACTTGAGGATTGAAGCAAACGTGACCGAGCAGCCGCTTGGGGTCGTGAATGTCGATGTCTGTCGGCGCCACATTGATATCGCCCACCCAGACAATCGGCTGATCGCGAGTGAACTGCGTCTCGAACAACGCGCGAAGCCGGTCGAACCACGCCAGCTTGTATTGATACATCTCGTGCTCGACATCGCGGCCCTGCGGCACGTAGGTATTCACAACCGTGATACCGGCGATTTCGGCAATCAGTAGGCGTGCTTCGTCAGCAGGGCCTCCATCATCGAATCCATTGATCACAGACGAAGGCTCACTTTTCGATAGGATGGCGACGCCGTTGTAGGACTTTTGTCCCTTGAACGTCACGTGATAGCCCGCCTCCTGGAAAGGCGCGGCCGGATACTCCTCGTCTTGAACCTTGGTCTCCTGCAAGCAGACGATGTCCGGCGATGTCTTTTCCAGCCACGGCAGCAGAATAGGCATGCGCGAGCGGACGGAGTTCACGTTGAACGTAGCGATCAACAATGGCATGGGGCCTCCCGGTTCACGCGGGAATGATGCCGCTCAATGTCGTCACTTCAATCCCCTCGCCGCGCAATCGATCGATATAGGGGTTGATTCCGATCGAGTCAGACACAACGTGTCCTGTGACGATCAAATTGACGTTGTCGCCAAAGTCAGCGATCAGTTTCTTGGAGTCTGCGGGACGGCAGTGAATGTAAATGACCGTGTTGATACCGTGATCAAAGTAGGCCTTGGCGACAGGATACCCGCCATTGGTCCCCGCGCCGTGTGACATGACCACCCTGCCGATCGGGCGATCTAATTGCCCCACTCGTAGTTCAATCTGAGTGTCTGCGTGGCGGAACTCACCAAAGGAGGACTGGAAGTGAGCGATCAATTCTGCAACGGTGTTGGTGGGCGCCAATTCATCTGCAGCATCCTGCAATCTTCGGCGTCCGATTTCATCAAGCGGCGTGTGGATGTTCATATAAGGCATGTCGAGCAGACGGGCCACGGATGGATCATGATCGTAGTTGGACATCGACGCCATCACTCGATGCTCTTCAGCCAGGTCATCGATGATGGTTTGGACGGCCTTCAAGGGAACGCCCGCTGCGGTGAGTTGATCCAGATGCCGGTACAGCACTTTGTGAAACTGCAGACGCGCCTGCCCTCCGGTCGGGTGATGACTCATGGCCACGTCAAAACCCAAGTCAGCAGCCATCTTGACTTCTGGCGCCTTGACGTCAATGCCGAACATCACTTTGTGCAGGTTTTGGCCAGGATGGTAGATCGCACTATCGCCAGGGATCTCTGTCAATCCTGCCATTTCCAGGGCCAGCGACATCAGTTGATCGGTATTCATGGTGTAGGGGCTTCTCCTTTGGCGGCGTTCGAGCGACTGGGGCCATCACTGTTGCCGTTAAGCGGTGCTACGGCGAAATCGCGCAATGTGGACCCACCAATGAATTCGCGCAAGATCGAATTGGACGGGATGTTGTCGGTTTCTAGCGGTTCAAACCATCGCAGCAAGGACAGCAATCGATCTGCCTCCACGCGCATAATGGGATCCTGAATCTGCCGTAAATGCGATTCGACGAACGGCTTGAGCACGCTCAGTTCATAGCTCAAGGCGGAATTGAACATCATGTCAGCTTCTTCTTGATACGGGAAGATGTAATTCTTTTCTCCGCGTCTGACGTTGTCCCAAAGCCTCAGCGTGTCCTCTGCTGGATATCCGCGGAATACGGCATCTCGCACAATGCGACGGATGAGGCGCGTATCCGTTGTGGATACGCGATTGTGGGCATCCAGATTCAGCTGAGTCAACGCGGATACGAAGATCCGCACGCTGGCGTCAGTCGGCGAGCCATCCAGAATCTCGGGATTGAGCCCGTGAATACCCTCAACCAGCAGGATCTGATCTGGAGCAAGCTGAATCGTCGGCCCCGGTTCTCGCTCCCCTGTAAGGAAATTGAAATGGGGCAGCGTCACCGACTCTCCACGTCCCAGCCGATGAAGATGCTCTTGGAGGAGCGGAATGTCCATGGCGCTTGGTGCGTCTAGGTCGATGTTGCTTCCGTATCTCTCCGCCATCACGGTTCGCGGATTGAAGTATTCGTCCATACCCAGCGGATAGGGCTGCAATCCAGAAGCTAACAACTGGATGGACAGCCGTTTCGAGAACGTGGTTTTGCCCGAGGAGGAAGGTCCGGCAACAAAGACCAAGCGCGCGCCTTCAGCATGCCGTCGCTTGAGCACGGCCGCAATCTCGGCGATACGCTTCTCATGTAGCGCCTCAGAGATGAGGATAATCTGGTTGATACGCTCCGATCGAATGGCCTGATTGAGGGATCCGACATCGCGAACGCCGATGACCTTGAGCCACTGCCCATATTCGTCGAACACTTTGCGCAATGCCTTGAACTTCACGTTGGGAACAAGCCGGGTCGGATCCTCACGCCGAGGGAACCGCAGCACAAAGCCGCCTTCACAAGGCTCAATTCCGAATGTCTTGAGCACGCATGTGGATGCAACCATATAGCCGTAGAAATAATCCGTCATGCCATTCAGCTCGTACAAGTGATAGTGATCCTCGTTGAGCCAACTGACGAGTTGTTCTTTGTCCATATCGCCCTGCGCACGAAATGCTGCTTGTGCTTCCTGAAGCGTGACCCGCTTGCGTCGAATGGGAAGGTCAGCAGCCACCAATTCCTTCATCCGCCGCTTAATCTGCTTCAATTCCTCATTGCTGAACGGATCACGCGCCTTGAGGTGGCAGACATACCCCCCATAGGGGACCGAGTAGTCGATGTAGACGCGGACTTGCGGAAACAGCTCGCGTACCACAATGACCAAGAGGAAGGATAGACTCCGAGCGTAAATGCGCGCCCCATCAGAATCCTTCAAGAAGACGGGGGTCACCGCAGTGTCCCAATTCAAAGGACGTGACGATTCCACCAACACGCTGTTTATCACTGCCGCTACCGGCTGATTATCGGAGTCATAGGCAAGTCGAAACACGTCAACCAGCGGCGTGCCACGTTCGAATTCAAACACACGCTCATCAGGAAGCTGAACCTGAACCGTAGGACGCAACGTTGTCTGGTGAACCTTGAATTTGTGCTGAGGGTGTAGCGCGTTGTTGTTGGACACGATCATGACTCCATTTCTATCTCTGCATTCGTTTGAGCACATGCGCCTTCAGATGGTTGAGAGTGCCATCCAAGTCGCTTAATACGTGATCGGGAGAGAGGGTCAACTCATTCGAACCACGCAATCGAGAGGCGGCCACATCATACACGGCCGCCTCAGTCATCCATTCGGCGGGAATCTCATCGGCGAGTGTTCGATCCAGCATCGTCGCCCAAGCCAGTGTCCAGGCACGCACAACATTGGCCACGTCATAGCCCCCGCCACCAATTGCAATCCATGGAAGGCCCAGAGATCTGAACTGTTGCAGACATCTCTCGAACCCACGCAAGGACAGGCGTAAGTTGGCGACAATGTCACCGATCACTGCATCTGATCCCAATTGAGTGACCAACACATCCGGTTGAAAGGCTTGAAGCAGAGGCAGAATGATTTCCGAAAACGCTCGTTCGTAGGCATCGTCGCCAGCGCCGGGAGCAAGGGGAATATTGGCAGAAAAACCCAGGCCTTCGCCCTCCCCGACGTCACTGGCAAAACCCGTGCCAGGGAAGATGGTACGCCCCGTTTGATGGATCGAAATGGTGAGTACATCCGAGCGTTTGTAGAAGGCATGTTCAACGCCATCGCCGTGATGGGCGTCAAGATCCACGTACGCCACTCGCTTGCCTGCTTTCGTCAGAGCTTGAATCGCCAGAACTCCGTCATTGATGTGACAGAAGCCCGAGGCGTAGGAGGGCATCGCATGATGGAGTCCGCCTGCCGGATTGAATGCCCGCTCCGCGTTCCCAGATAGGATCTCTTCCGCGCAAAGAATCGATGAACCTGCCACAGACATGGCCCAGTCATAGACACCGGGGAATACGGGATTGTCAGAACTTCCTAGCCCATGGGTGAACAGGTTGGGAGTCCACGTTCCGTCACTCGAGAGGCGCAAACACTCCAGATACCCCTGAGCATGGAAAGTCATGGCCTCAGGATCTGTGGCCATGCGCGGCGACAACACGCGAATGTCAGCGCCATCGACCATGTGATAGGCTTCCATCAAACTGTATGCGAGTCCAAGTCGGTAGATCTTGAACGGATGGTATGCCCCAAAGTCATACTGCAACAATGTTCTCGGATCAATCAGACTGTGGTTCACAACACCTCACTTGGACCGTTTCCGGTCCCTTTGAGCCTTATTTCGCTGCAATCTCACGGTTCGGGGAACGACCATAGCTCTGCCAGGTCACTTTCGTCAAGCCCCCAGGGATCGCACCCGAGGCCGTAAACGCCGACATCGACGGCCGACTCGGCAATAACGAACGTGCCATCGCTCCAAGTGAAGGGAACGATCTCGGCTGCACAGGTCAGTTCAGACAACTGTCGACTTGACACGGCAACCAATGCAAGCACGTGATCCGGCGTACCGTCGCCATCCGTGTCGACAAACGCCAATTTGCACGCAACATCCATCGCCTTCAACAGGCTGACGAACAAAATGGCCGTGTCCTCGCAATCCCCATCGCCATCGGCCAGGGTTTCCAATGGATACAGCGGGTGTTCAATTCCCGGAGGATCCGCCTGGTACTTGATCGCCCCTTGCACAAAAGCCAGCGTCTCTTCAACAAACTCGCTCTGATTCTGGCCTGCACGATTCCAAAGCTCCATGGCATAGTCATGCAGGGTGGGATCATCGAGCGGATCGCGAACGAAATCGACGTACTTGTCTATATAGGGACTGTTGCGCAAACGCCCCTTGTAGTCTTGATAAAGGTCGTAGGGAATCAGCATATCCCACGTTCGCGGCTCACCCTCTCTTTCCCAGCGAAACGTTCGCAGTGTGAAGCCATCGGGAATGGCGCGAACGACGATCGGGACGATCACTGAAGCGACCTTGCCCTCCGTATCGACAAGGGTCACGCGAACCTTATACGTCCCAGCCTTCCTGTAGGAATGCGTGATCAGCGAGCCCGTGGCTGTCTGGCCATCACCGAAATCCCACTGAATGGTCACGGCTGTACCCTCAGGATCGAAGGACTTCGATGCGTCGAAGCTCACGACTAACGGCGTGTATCCCTCACGTGGCAGCACATCCAACACAGCAACCGGAGCGCGGTTGGTTGCCGGAAAAAGACATCCCGACAATCCCAAACAGATCACCAAGCTGACAACGAACAGCATGTTTCGAATCGCTAAATACGTGTTCTTCCTCATCTCTGGCCGATTGTAGGTCCTTTGTGTACGGGACTCAATGTCAGAATCCTTTCCTGTTGTACATTCCGAGGATTTCGCGCGTTGACCCAAGATTTCATCTATGCTACCATCGAGCACGGTAAGGGGGCTTCAATGTATATGATCATTGTGGGGGCAGGCAGTATCGGTACGAGCTTGATCGATATTGCCGTTTGCGAGAAGAACAACGTTGTTGTTATCGACTCAAGCGCGGAGCGTGCACGCGAAATCAGCAACAAATACGACATTACCGTCCTCAGTGGCGATGCCACATCCGCAGATACGATTCGCGAGGCTGGTGCCGAAAGGGCCGATGCACTCGTCGTCACGACATCGGATGATGCGGTCAATCTGATGGTTGTTTCCATTGCCGCGCATCTGGACATTCCATCCATCGTGTCCATCGTCAATGAAACAGAGCATGCGGATTTCTTCCGGAAGCTCGGTGCGAATGTCATGGAAAACCCAGAGGAGGTCGTGGCTCAGCATTTGTACAATGCAGTGAAACAGCCCAATGTGCAGGACTTCGCGCTGCTTCCTCAAGGCGCACAGATCTTCAGGCTACAAATCAACGAAGAGTCCCCTCTCGCTGGCCGTTCCATTGCCGACAGTATTCAGCGAGGATTCATTCCGGAAGCTATCCGAGTCCTGGCCATCGCACGCGAAGACGAGGACACGCAATCCATCGCGATGGGTGATTCCATTCTCGCGGAAGGTGATATCCTTACCCTGTTCTCTCTGCAGCGCGTCAGCGATGAAACCATCGCGAAATTGATAGGATGAGCTCATCGATCTTTCGCGCCAAACAGGACTTGTTCATTGTCCTTCGAGACTTGGGATTGCTAATTCCAGTCGTTGGATTGATGGCTCTTGTTTCCATGGCAATACCACTCATCTATGGCGAAACCTTCGCGCTGGTGCCGTTTGCCATCACTGCAGCGACATCCTTTGCCTTGGGCGCGTCGCTTTATTTTCCGCTCCGCAAAGTCGCTGGAGATACACAACTCAAGCACGGGCTGATCATCGCTGCCATTGGGTGGCTGATCATCGCTGCGCTGGGATCCATGCCCTTCGTGTTGACAGCCGTCATGGTCGACGCGAATGCGTCCACAGAAACACTCCAGGTCTTTCATGATCCCGCAAGCGCTTTCTTCGAATCGATCTCCGGCTACACGGGGACCGGCCTGACGATGGCCGCTCGTGCGGATCTACTCCCAAAAAGCCTCCAATGGTGGCGCAGCTTCATCGAATGGATTGGGGGAATGGGCGTTATCGTACTCATGCTATCTATCCTAGCTGGACCTCGACCTGGGGCAGCCAGTCACAGCTTGTACTATGCCGAAGCCCGGTCCGAGCGCATCCATCCGAGCATCAATTCAACGCTACGCACGATGTGGTGGATCTTCTTCCTCTACACCTTCATTTCCGTGATCGCCTTGTGGGGCGCGGGCATGCCCATGTGGGAATCGATCAACCATGCCATGACCGCCATCTCAACGGGCGGATTCAGTGTGACAGACAATTCGATTGCCTCCTACAACAGTGTGGCCATCGAGTTGACGTTGATTCCGATCATGCTGCTGGGGGCCATTAGCTTTGCCGTGCACTACGAGATGATGCGGGGCAATGGCTGGATCCTTTGGCGCGATTTTCAAACGCGCTGGTTCCTCATCCTGACGGCCATAGGAATTGCCGTGCTCACCCTGGAGAATTTCGGAATCATCGGCGGATTCCAATCCCTGCGAGATTCCGCTTTCCAAATGGTATCTTCAATCACCTGTACGGGCTTCCAAACCGCCGATTTGAGCGTGTGGAGTCCCACAGGGAAGCTCTTGCTTGCTGCCGCCATGTTCATCGGCGGTGCTGCAGGATCGACGGCTGGAGGCATCAAGGTCATGCGAATGCTCATCCTGATGAAGGGCGTGCAGTGGCGATTTCGCAAAATCGTGTCCCCTCGACAGGCCATCGTTCCATTCCGAATCGGAACATCGACTGTGGATGAGTCGCAAGTCGGACAACGGTTGGAAGACGCCTCGCTCATTACGTTTTTGTGGCTCATCTTCCTTGGGTTGGGTATTGTCGTGCTTTTGCACACCGTTCCTCCAGAGTACACGCTGTCTGATGTCGTATTTGAAGTCGCCAGTGCTCAGGGGAACGTTGGGTTATCCGTTGGAATCACGCACCCGGCAATGTCGTTGCTCAGCAAGCTTACCCTGTGTTTCAACATGTGGATCGGTCGTTTGGAAATCATCCCCGTTCTCATGCTCGTTCGGGCCCTGTTCTTTGGCGTGCAGTAAGTCAACAATTCCTTCACATCTCTGCCATATCGGACCCGTATACTACGATCGATAACCAAAGGAGGAAATGTGACGAAACGCTTCGTTCTTCTCTCTTGCCTTCTGCTTATTTTGTCTAGCAGTCCGGCATGGGCCTATGACCGCTCCGAATTCTTGTTCCTTGATGAGATCGAAATCGGGATGACGGGCATCGGAAAGACCATCGTCGCTGGAGATATCATCGAGGAATTCACTGTGGATGTACTCGGTGTGATTGATCAGCCAGGAACCCTATCGGACTTCATTGTCGTGCAGGTCTCAGGCGATGTCATCGGTCGAACGGGCGGCATTGCTCAAGGGATGAGCGGCAGCCCAGTCTACGTCGATGGGAAGCTCATCGGGGCCATTTCCCGCGCTGCCAATTGGTCCAAGGCGATCACCCCCATCGGACTGGTGACGCCTATCGAGCCGATGTTGGAGGTTCTTGATCGCGCCCGCCAAGCGACCATCCTGGCCTCTCCCGCCCCGTCCGCTGTCCTCGCAGACGTCGGACTCCTTGAGATGAAGGGGCAGGCTCAAGACGACCTCGTCGCCGCGCTGCCAGACGTCATCTTTTCCTATCCCGTGTCCTCACCGTTCATCACAACCGGAATGTCTGGCCGGTCGCTTGACATTCTGATGTCTGGACTCCCAACGCATGGGACGTCGACCAAGATGATCACTGACATCCTGGACATCGGTTTTCAACCAACGTTCCGTGGGTTGGCTTCGTTGGGACTCTCGTTGATTCCTCTGGCAGGCTCTGCCTCGGGTGCGACCACAGATCCGGCGACACTGGTCGCTGGTGGTTCTGTAGGCGTCGCCCTAGCCACAGGAGACATGGCTGCTGGTTCGCTGGGAACCATCACCTATCGCGATGGCGACACCCTTGTGGGCTATGGGCACCCGTTCATCAACAACGGCTCGTCCCAGTTTCCACTGGCGAGTGTGTCGATTATCAGCACGATGAAGTCGTTCGAGGCTTCATTCAAGCTTGGCACCCTTGGCGAGCCACTCGGGACCATTCTTGAGGACCGAAGCGCAGCCATTGGGGGGCGATTGGGCCCCGTGGCCGACCTTATTGATTTGTTGTTGACTGTCGAGGATGTCGATCGCAATCTGACGCAGGAGTACAGCATCGGATTGGTCAAGGAACCTCAGCTTGTTCCTAATTTGCTTCTGTCCATGGGGTATCAAGCGATTGATACCACGCTTGATCGCGTGGGTCAAGGAACTGTTGAGGTCACTTATGAAATCCAGGGCGACAATATGCCGTTCCCGCTGGAGCGCAGGGACGTGTTCTTCAGCTCTGCAGACATTGCCATCTATGCCCCCTGGCAACTGGCAAGCATCGTCGCCTTCCTTGAGTACAACGCCTATGATGACCCCAAGATCACCAGCATTTCGGCATCCATGCAAATCACCGAGGAAATACGGGGCATTCAAATCAATGGCCTCGTACTGGACCGTTCCTACTATGCACCAGGAGACACGGTGAATTACGAGGTGGCGCTGCAGACGTTCCAAGGCGAGGCTCGCGTCGAACGAGGTTCCCTGCAGATTCCAGCTGATCTCATTTCAGATATAGTCGTCATTCGCGCCTACGGAGGTCCCCGTTATCTCGAGGATGGTGAAGCTCCGCGCGAATTCGATGGATTGGCAGACTTGATTGACGCAATCGAAACCATCCCTGCCTACGATGAACTGACCGTCGAGTTGTTTGCCGTCAATCTGTTGGGCGTCGATCCATCAGCGTTGTTTGGTGTCGGCGACGAGATGGTCACGTTCCCTGGCTACGTCATTTATGATGAGCGAGAGGTCGCTGTACCTTTGCTGCTCGACGCAAACTCGGCGGCCACAACGGAACCCGATACGCCACCGAGAGGACCTGGGTGGTAGCATCCATGTTCCCTGTGGAGAAGATCGCCCGCACAGTCCAGGGTGAGCTTCTCCACAGGGAGAACGTCACTCCTCCCACACGCGCCATCCACGACTCCAGGCTCGTCGAGCCCGGAGATCTGTTCATTGCCCTGCGCGGACGGCGATCCGATGGACACGATTTCCTGTCCGATGCCTTCCGCCGTGGAGCGAGCGCCGCCCTGGTCTCTGACACCAACGATCTGCCTCCCAATGCTCGCAACATCATATGCGTCCCAGATCCAGTGCTCGCGCTGCAACAATGGGCAACTGCCTGGAGACAGCGTCTGAATGCCACGTTCATCGGCATCACCGGCACCAACGGCAAGACCACGGTCAGAGCACTGCTGGGGCATCTTCTACAGACTCATGGCCATGCCTACGTCTCCCCCTACAACTACAACACGGAAATTGGTCTTCCGATGGCCTTGCTCTCCATGCCGATGGATGCCGACATCGGCGTGTTTGAATTGGGGGCGGAGAATCCCGGAGACATCGCCACGCTCGCTCGTATCTTGCAGCCGCACATGGGAATCGTGACAACCCTGGGCCCCGGCCATCTGGATGGATTCCAAACAATGGATGGCGTGGCGACAGAGAAATGGTCCCTAGTCGAGCATCTGCCTGAGAACGGAACGGCCCTGATCAATGCGGACGTGCCTCGCCTTCTTGAGATGGCAGCCACAGCAACGATCAACGTCCTCTCCGTTGGCCTGAACCACGGCGATTTGCGAGGCCATTTGCTTCAGTCCGTCCCCCATTTGGAACTCACATTGGCGGGGCATAACGAGATCCTACGTTGTCCACTGGTCGGGGAGCATAACGCAATCAATGTGCTGCTGGCTTCGGTCGCCGCCCACACGCTTGGGGTCCGTTGGGAAGTCATCGCTCATCGGATGGCATCCTTTGTGCCCATCGCCCACAGATTGAGTCCGATCCAAACCTCATTCGGAACCATCCTCGACGACACCTACAACGCGAACCCTGCATCGATGAGAGCTGCATTGGACGTGCTCGCGACATTTGGCACCGAGATCCCCAAACGGCTGTTCGTTTTTGGAGACATGTTGGGACTGGGAACCGCAAGTGAGCGATTCCATCGCGAAGTGGCTCAGCTCGCGCTACAGCTTCCCATCGACGTGATCCTGCCCGTGGGCCAGGCTGCGATTGCCGCCTGTCAAGCTGTCGCACCTGCTTCCGACAGTTCAAAGATCGTTATTCTCCCTCGGAATGAGGTCAGTTCATGGATTGTCGCCTACTCACCGGCCATGGTGGTATTGGTGAAGGGATCACGCGGCCTGGCTCTTGAGACCCTTGCCGCCGAGCTGCAAGATTTCTAGGGCACGGTGCAGGACGGCTGCCGAAAAATCAGCGTTCTGCTGCTCCGTCGTCTGGGGCAAATCCGCGAGCCTGTAGTGCATCGCTGTCTGAATGGGGCAATCGCTCCTCGTTAACGAGCTGCTCATCCTCATGTCCCTTGCCTGCCAACACGATCAGGTCGCCTGCCTCGGCCTGCTCAATCGCGATGTCGATGGCCTGCATGCGATCCTGAACAATGCAAACGGGTATTCGTGCATTTCCTATGCCCGTTTGGATCTCCTCAGCGATGGCAGCCGCGCGTTCACGTTTGGGATTATCCGCTGTCAGAATGATGCGGTCTGCCCAGCGAGCGCTGGCGCGTCCCATCGATACCCTTTTCTCTGTCTCTCCATCACCTGGACAACCAAATACGACGATGATTCGTGCCCAATTGGGTCGAAGCGTCGAGAGCAGGGCTTCAAGAGAAGCGCCATTGTGCGCGAAGTCGACGACGGCACTGAGTCCATCCACACGTCGGAAGAAGATGCTCCTTCCGGGAATGGGTAGGACGTGCGTCAATCGATCCAGCATGGTTGAAGGCGCGATGCCGACAATCTCTCCAACGCTTAGGGCTGCCAGGGCATTGGAGATATTGTGACGTCCTGGCACAGGCAAACGCACGCTCATCGTACGGTGTCCGCGAAGTGAAACCGAGAACTGGCTGTTGCGCTTTCCCAGGACAATGTCTGACGCGCGCGCATCCACGTTCCCCTCGCACCCATACCTCAAGATCTGTGCGTTTGTGCCAGCAACAATCGTCTCAGCCATTGGATCATCGGCATTGACGATCGCCCATGCCTCTGGCTTGAGCGTCTCAAAGAGCTTCAGCTTGGCCTTTCGATAGGCCGCCAATCCACCGTGATGCCGCACGTGCTCAAGAGACAGATTGGTGAAGACACAAGCGTCAAAGTCAATCGAACCCACGCGGTCTTGCTCAATCCCGGCAGATGACGCCTCAACGATTAGATGTCTCATTTTGGCGACCACCGCGTCACGAGCCAAAGATTGAATCACCGGACTTGGCGGCGTGGTGAGTCCGGCAAAGCCCAGGACGGGGGTTCGTACCGTCGACAAGACGCTTGAGTGGCTGCGTCCAAGAATGTCGGCAATCCAATGACAAACGGTCGTCTTCCCGTTCGTGCCGGTCACCCCCACGGTGAACAGCTCGGAGGTGGGATGATCGTAGAACGCAGCAGCAAGTTGAGCCAACGCCGTCCGTGCAGATGAAGTAACAAGGACAGGTACGGATGCTGAGAAGGCATGCTCGGCCAGCACCGCCACTGCTCCGTGCTCGATCGCATCATCAACAAACTCGCAACCATCCCGACGATGACCAGGAATAGCAACGAACAGGTCGCCGGGAACGAGCCGCCGTGTGTCTTCGCAGACACCGGTTACGCGAACGTTTGACCAGTCCGGATGAGATGGAATCGCAAGAACCAGGGCAAGCTCAGCGAGACACTTTGCCAAGGCTGTCCCCCATACGATAGACATAAATGGGATACCCATCACGCGCCTTGCCCACCATGTCCGGCTGCCAGCCCCACATCGGATGGTAATAGGAGACGACGCGGGCACCATCTCTTAATTGTTCTCGCAGACGTTTCTGCAATCTGAAATTGGATGTCGCGGACAAGAAAAGAATGACGACATCGGCATCAGAGACATCGACTTCGTACATGTTGCGGCGGACAACCTTGGCTCGATCCGACAGCCTGGCCAGCCAAATCCACACCTTGGCGAATAGCACTCGAAATGGATCAATTTCGAAGCCTGTGGCGATGGCTCCGAAGTCCCTGGCTGCGGCGACAACGAATCGTCCGTCACCACAGCCCAGATCAACAAGCCTCTCGCCTGGCTGAATCTCGGACAAATGCAACAGCCGTTTCATCGTGATGGGATCCGTTGGCTGCCACAGGGCATCCAGGGTCAGATTCCAGCCGATCCACAGAAGCGTCATGCCTCCGATGACGATGCCCAGAGTCCAAGCCATCTAGAAGTTGATGAGGATGCCACCCTCAAAGACCGGGCCGGACGTCCAGATACCGCCAGTCCAGCGAAGAAGATAGCGCGCTTGGAGGATGATGGAGACGACATCTGCTGGCACCAGGCGAATGCCTGCTGATCCTTCGACAACCAATCCCGTCGAGAAGGGAGGGGGCGTCAGAGCAACGCCTAGCCCAATTCCAGCAAACAAATCGATCGGCGGCACGACCACATGTGGCAGGGCAGATAGACTAACAAGCATTAACCCTTCGATGTTTTGAGTGGCGAATCCGATTTGTGCACGAAGATCGAGCATCTCCACAACGGATAACTCGGTCATCGCGCCGATGAGCCACAATCCTGTGGGATCAATGCCAGCAATCACGCCAACGCCTGAACCCATTCCAGAGATGGACACCCAGCCCAGCAAGCCGATTAGAAGACTGAGGACAAACCACTTTTTCATCATGCCTCCCTTGCTCTCGCAACGCTCGGCGGCTAGATGTCGAGCGTGGTAATCTTGTCGGAGTTCTCCCAGATAAAGTCACGCCTCAAAGCTACGTCCGTTCCCATCAATGTGGAGAAGATGTCATCCGCTTCCAGATGGCTTCGAATCTCAATGAGCTTTAGGATTCGAGTCTCAGGATCCATCGTCGTCTCCCAGAGCTCGCGCGGATTCATCTCTCCCAATCCCTTGAAGCGCTTGACCGCGTAATTGCCTGCATGCTCTTCGCGGTACGCATCGAGTTCCGCATCTGTATGCATGTAGATCGTCTTCTTGCCATTCTTGATCTGATAGAGCGGCGGCTTGGCAATGAACACGTGCCCTTCTTCGATCAGTTTGGGAAGGTATCGATAGAAGAATGTCAGAATGAGCGTACTGATATGCGCGCCATCGACATCGGCGTCAGACATGATGATGAGCTTGCCGTATCGCAGCCGTTCGGGAGAGAAATCATCGCGAATGCCCGTTCCGATGGCAGTGATCATCGCTTTGATTTCCAGATTGTCAAGCAGCTTGGCCAATCCAGCCTTTTCGACGTTCAGAACCTTCCCACGCAACGGAAGGATCGCTTGGAAGTTGCGGTCTCTTCCTTGCTTGGCACTACCTCCGGCCGAATCTCCCTCGACAATGAACAGCTCGCTGAATTCTGGATTTCGATTCGAACAATCGGCCAATTTCCCTGGCAACGCAGTCGAAGACAGCGGTCCCTTCCGACGCGCCATGTTGCGGGCTTTGGAGGCAGCCTGCCGAGCACGGCTCGCGCTGATGGATTTCTCGATCACCATGCGGGCAATCTGCGGCTTCTTCTGGAAGTAGAGGCCCAGCCGCTCTTGGATCATCGTGCCGATGATTCCAGCGACCTCCGGGTTGCCCAACTTGGTCTTGGTTTGCCCCTCGAATTCCGGATTGGGGATCTTGACGCTGATAATGGAAACCAGGCCTTCGCGAATGTCTTCACCGCGAAGATTGGGGTCTGCCTTTTTCAGAATCTTCTTGTCTCGGCCGTACTCGTTGAGGAATTTCGTGAGTGTCGTTTTGAATCCAGTGAGATGCGTTCCACCATCGACCGTGTTGATGTTGTTCGCAAAAGCATAAATCGATTCATCATACGATCCCGTCCATTGCATGGCGATTTCGATGTCGATTCCCGCTTCTTGCCCATGAATGTAGACAGGTTTTGGATGGATGGGCTCCTTCTTCTCGGCCATCTCCAGAACAAACGAGGCAATGCCTCCCTTGTTCTGGAATGTACGCTTCACACCAGCCGTTTCATTCTCGAGGCTGATCTTCAGTCCACCATTCAGATACGAGAGCTCGCGGAGGCGATGCGACAGCTTGGGGAAGTTGTACTTGATCTCGCCAAAGATTTCGTGGTCCGGCAGGAAGGTTGTCCGAGTTCCCCGTTTCGTTGTCGTGCCCGTGGTCGCCAGCTCGGTCTTCTTCGCGCCACGCGAGAACTCCTGCCGATGAATGGCCCCATCTTTGTAGACTTCGACAGCCATGAATTCTGACAGTGCATTGACCACCGAGACACCTACGCCATGCAGTCCGCCTGAAACGTGATAGCTCTTGTTGTCGAATTTGCCGCCGGCATGCAAGGTCATCATGACCAACTCAAGAGCGGGAATTCCCGTGCCCGTGTGTACGCCAATCGGCATCCCACGGCCATTGTCCTCAATGGACACACTATTGTCCTTGTGAATGATGACGGAAATCTCGGTGCATACACCCTCCAAAGCTTCGTCGATGCTGTTGTCGACGACTTCTTCGATCAGATGCATGAGGCCGCTCTGTCCAGTACTTCCAATGTACATCCCTGGACGGAGTCGAACAGGTTCTAAGTCTTCGAGTACTTGAATTTGATCGGCTTCATAGGCCGGCATTTCTTGAGGTTTTGTAGCCATCTCACCACCCATTGGAATTGTAACGAAACGCTGACTGGATTTCAATCTTAGCCACACTTGAAATCTTCAATTAATCCCCGTAAGATTCATAGAACTTCGTACACGAGGTTATAAGGCGAGCGGGCAGGATCGGACATTGACAACAACCAACACATACCAACAAGTACCTAATCGGAGACTTGTCCCCTTTCTCATTGGCACTGCCTTGGGAAACGCAGGCGACATCTTCACGCAGGTCGTTGTGTTCTGGACCGGCTTGTCGATTACTGGATCCGCGCTGTCTATCGCAGGATTGGGAGGCATTTGGACGCTGTGTGCGGCAGTCGCTGGACTGGTTTCGGGTTCCATCATCGATCGTTTCAATCGCAGAAATCTCCTCGTCGTCTTGCATGGATTGCTCGCTGTGCTCTGTTTTGTTGTCTTTGCCTTCGCTCGTGCTGGTAGCTTGAAGATTTGGCACTTGATGCTCTTCCTGCTCGGCGAGGCCGTCCTAGGAACTCCGGTCAGCGTCGCGTTCTCTTCTCTGCTGCCTGATGTTGTCCCCGCCAAACATCTTGTTCGCGTCAATGGCTTGCTCAGTTCATGGGGAATGTCTGACAATCTGATCGAGGCCGCGTTCAGCGGCGTTGTGCTTGCCATCTGGGGGCCTGCCCCTGTCTTCTTGTTCAATGGTGTGATGTATGTCGTAGGCGCAGCAGCAGCGTTGTTCCTCCCGCATAGTACGGGAACCCCACATGCCGAGCATGAGAGGCCCAGCTGGCGTCCGATTTACGATCTTCGATGCTCATTGCGCTACATCCGCAAGGAACGGCTGTTACGCCGGGTGGTGGCGCTCGATTTCACTCGATCGCTCGTTTACGCCCCGCTGTTCTTCATTGCGCCCGTGGTTGCTGCTGCGATTGGAATGGGATCCGAAGGCTATGGATTCTTCCAGGGGTTGTCAGTGGGCGGTGTACTCGTCGGCAGCCTCATTGCCTCTTCGTTCGGAACAAAGTGGCCCAAGGTCCCCATGTGGATAGGGGGGATCGTGCTCTTCTCTCTCTCATTTATGGCTCTCGGCCTGTACCTGCAACCCATCGTCGCCCTCGCCGTATTCTTCTTGTTCGGTTTTGGCGCCGCTGGACAGCAAGTGTATGGCGGCACACTCATCCAGCAAGTGCTGCCCTCAGCAATCAGAGGCCGCGTTCACGGGATCAGATCCTTCTTGGGAGGCGTACTCCAGCCCGTGTCTCTGGCCGTGGTCATGAGTCTGGTTGATCGCCACGCCGTTGGCAGCGTGTTGTTTTGGCTTTCCACACTCATGCTCGTGATTGGCTTGTTCCATCTTCTGCTACTCCCACTTCATGAGCGGGATTGGCATCTTTCAGATCCCACAGAAGTAGGCAACGGCAGCCCCCGTGAATCAGAGGCCGCAGGCTCCTAGCAAGACATCCGTGGGGATACCGTTGAACTCACTCCTCATCAGATTTTGATCGCCCTATCCAAACACCCCTTTGATCAGGACTTCTCGTTGCTGCGTGACAATCGATGCCTGGGCGCACCGCACAATCACGTCGGAGCCATCCTTTGATTCTCGCCTGAGGAGTCCAGGTGCTCCTCGAAAAAAGCCCCCTCAGAAGAGGGGGCTTGGATTTAGCGGTTCAACTGCGATCGTCTACTGGAACGGGCGAACCACATCGATGACATCAGGGAACGCGATTCCCAATTCTTCCAGTTTCGCGATGGTGGGAACGCCATCATTCGTCCATCCGCGCCTCCTGTAGACGGCATCAATGAGGATCTCATATTGCTTTTCACGATGCTTTCTCAGAATAGCGACCTTGTCAGCTGTAGATTTCCCGACTGGATCGACGCCAAGTTGGTCTCGCAGCTGTCCGTCATAGCGATCGGCCCGGGATTCGTACTCTTCCTCAGTCACTGGCCCGACAGAACGATACGGAATCGCATCATGCTCGCGCGTTCCCAAACCCAATCGCAGGCCAAATACGCGCTGGAAATTGTAGACGCGCTCGGATTGCCGAATCAGATCCGCTGGAGTGACCTCTGTTCCTGTTACACCGGCAAAGACGTTGCAGTAATTGTCGACATGCTCTGGAACCTTGGCCGGCTCGAATGTCTGGGCATTGTTCTCAGGTTCAACATCATTCCACGGCAGCTTGCAGTGCCCAGCCAAACCAAACCACGTGCGCCACATGGGGAAGTAGTGCAAGGCTTCGGCCTTGTCTTCAAATGTAGGGATCTGATTGTTGACCATGTCCATGAAGATGAGCCAGGCCTCGTCATGCTGCGGTCCCTTCAAGGCCAAACCATAGCCGCCCTGCATGGCCAACGATTCCTTGGTGACATATTCGGAATACTCAAGCCCTTTGGCTTCCATGCCAATGTCCTGCATGAACTCTGGATCGGCACCGAAGTCGCGGGCAAAGATCGCCTTCATGCGGCGAATACCTTGGCCGACAATCACGCCAAAACCTTCTCCGCGACCGATTTGATGCAATACTTCCAATGCCGCCTCTTTGTTTCCAAAGCGAAGATCCAACCCTTCGGTTTCAGCAGGGCCAATGAGCCCGGCTTCATAGCACTCCATGACAAAGGCAAGACCGGTGGTGAAGGAAATGGTATCAATGCCGTAGGTGTCGCAGTAGAAATTCATCTCCAACACGAATCCGGGATCGAAAATGCCGACGTTGGCACTTCCGCCTGCCGTCTCATACTCAGGCCCATCTACAAGAACCTTCGTCCCCTTGTAGGGGCCTGTCGTTAGCGCAAAGTCATCCACTGCATGGGAACAGGACATCGTGCAGCCAAGCCAGCAGCCATCGGGCATGTTCTGGCCAAACCGTTCGCGCCACACCGGCGAGCTAATCTTGCCGGATTCAGGATGCCGTCCAAACTTGTAGTTGTGCGTGGGCAACAGATCATATTCGTCCATGATCTCGATCAGATGCGACGTCCCCACACGACGCATATCGCATTGGCTGGCATCCAGGGTCATGATTTCCTTGGTGATCCGCGTGCCAACCTCCTGAATGCGCTTCAGGTCAGCCGGTTGATTGGATGTGGGCCCTACGGCGGGACTCTTGACAACCAGAGCGGCGATTCGCTTGTCGCGGAACACCGTTCCCGTTCCGCCGCGGCCTGCCTGCTTGATGCGTAGTGCTCCTCGCTTGATGTCGTAAAAGCTGAAGTTGAGACAACCCCAACGCGAGTTCTCAGCGCCGACGCCCGCAGAGACCGTTGACACAGCCGCGATGTCCCTTGGCGCATCCGAATCCGCAAAATCATGCAACAACTTCTCACCCAGCACATGTGTATTCATGTCCATTTCCGGACAGGCAAGCAATTGGATGACGCCTTTGAGACCGTCAATGAAGACAATGACGTCCTCTTTGGCCTTGCCCTGAAGCTCAAGTGCGTCCCATCCGGCGAATTTGAGGTAGGGACCAAAATAGCCGCCAGCATTGGAGTCAATGACCCCGTTGGTCAGCGGAGACAAACTAACGACGATCGACTTGCCCGATCCGGGGTAATTCGTCGTTCCTCCAATAGGCCCAGAAGAAATGACCAGCTCGTTTTCTGGATCGTCCCATTGCGTCGCGCTATTGACCGCATTCCACAGCCGCCAGATGCCAAAGCCGCGGCCTCCAATGAAGATGTCCTTCATCTGCTGCGTGACAGGGCGCTCTTCAATGATCCCTGTGTCCACGTTGACATAGAGCGTTCTGCCTGTGTAGCCGCGCTCAACCTTGCCCAGCGTATAGGCTTGCTCGCAGATGACTCGATAATTAGCGGGTCCTGTCATTGCCCCTCCTCCGTGTGCGTGACACGCACGGCCGAATTCGAACTTGCTATACCGCAAGTTTAGGAAAGCAAACGCGTCTCCACAAGCAATCCGTGCCCGATCCCTGTCTCATCTGAAAAGTCGTCCCATCGCTCTCTGTTGATTCGTTTGCCCCATGCCCTTGCCTGGTCTATCCTTTCGAACGGAGGCCATCTCATGGATCAAGACCGTATCAAAGCAGCCGTGAAGGAAATTCTCGCCGGAATCGGTGAGGCTCGACTCAACGAAGAAGTGATCGCCAATACGCCGCGAAGAGTGGCGGCCATGTATGCCGAGTTCTTCGCCCACATCGATCAAGATCCTGCTGATGTGCTCGAAGTCATCTATCAGGAGCAGTACGAGGAGATGATCGTGCTGCGGGACATCCCCTTCTTCTCCATTTGCGAGCACCACTTCCTTCCCTTCGTGGGCACGGCAGATATCGTCTATATTCCCAAGGGAGGACGGATTGTTGGCGTCAGCAAGCTGGCGCGCGCTGTGGATATTGCAGCTGGACGTCCGCAACTTCAGGAGCGATTGACGCAGCAGATCGCCAACGCGCTGGTCAAGAAACTAGATCCCATGGGCGTTCTCGTGCGGATACGAGCCACTCACATGTGTATGACCCTACGAGGTGTCAAAAAGCCCGGTGCCCAGATGGTCACCTCAGCCATTCGCGGAAGCCTATATAAGGACCAAGCCTCTCGTGCAGAAGCCTTGTCCCTCATTCACTAGTCAATCCGCCATTCAAGGATACGCGGATCGTCTTTGGCCATGGGCAGTACACGAACGATTCGTTCGTCATCCTGGCTGGCGACTCTTAGCCGAATCTCGCCATCGGGTTCGCCATCGCAGTATCGAGCGGCCAGCGAGCAGATCACGAGCAACTGCTCCTCTGAGGGATTCCCTTCCACAAGCGTGGTTGGCCCCATCACATCGACTGGATCGATGCGCACGCGGCCTTCGGCCAGCGTCACCAGCTGTTCATTCTCTTCGAAATTCCGCCCCACGATGACCTTGACGTCTTCGTCCATTCGCAGATGCCTGCCGAGGCCAAACAAGCGAAATTGAGTGAGCCCAACCACGTCCTTTCCCAGATGGCTGAACGCGTCGCGTACGCGGTTGGCATAGGCCTTTTCAATGAGTACACAGCC
>JAHITR010000175.1 GCA_018817505.1 Candidatus Bipolaricaulota bacterium
GCATAGAAGTCATCCATCATAGCTTGGACGCTTTCTACATCGAGCAAGTCTCTCAGTTTGATGCCTTCGACTCCCTCATCATCCGGAGAGAGAATGGCATCCAGTTTTCGCTGAATGCTGCGCTCGCTTGCTATCAGAAGCTCCTCTGCTTGCACGCGTTGTGTGACATCCACCCACTGGCAAACCACATTCGAAAGCAGCCCATCAGGAGCCACGATTGGGAACATCGATACATCAAGATGCAGGTCATGCGCATCGGCGAAATCTGCGGAGCCTGCATCCTTCGCCTTCCACATGATGCTGAATCGAGTCGGCTCAAGCTTGTCGAATACGACACGTACTTGGGGCATAACCCCCTGCTTCTCAAGATTGGTGTCCTCGAACACGTTGTAAAGTCCGACAATTTGATCATCGGTCAACCCAAGCGTTTCGCGCAGCGATTGATTCGTTCGGATGATTGTTCCATTGGAATCAGATACCCACATGGCAAACGGGCTCTGATCAATGACGCTGTCCAAGAAACGTTGTGCAGCCAGCATCAGGCTTTCAGAGTGTTTGCGCTCGGTGATATCTCTCGCGACTCCTTGCACGCCAGTGACAGAGTCGCCGTCGAAAACCGGAGTAACGGTCACTTCGATTGGAACCAGTGAGCCGTCCTTGTGAAGCCCTTCAAAATCCAACACCTGCAACTCGACACCAGATATCGCTTTTGTGAATGCCTCGATAGCCCGCGGCAACTCGTGAGCGGGGAAGAAGGCATCGAACCCGAACTGCCTTGCCTCTTCGGGCGTATAGCCAAACACACTCCTAACGGCCGATGACGCATACGTTACCTTCCCGGCCAAGTCAAGTTGCCAAATGTCCTCGTGGCTCGCTCTGGAAATTACGCGCAGCCGTTCCTCGCTCGCTCGCAGCAGTCGCGCAGCTTCGTGCTCCTCGGTGATGTCACGAATCGTGTGTACGGCTCCTCTGTATTGACCGTGCTCGTCCAGGACGGGGTCGACGATGATTTCGAGCCATCGCTCACCGAGAGGCAACACCAGCGTTTCGCGATCGAGGGATTCGCGCGCGTCGAGCAGCGGGCACTCCGGGAATGGACCCGTCGTGCCGTGCACGACCTCCCAGCAGTATTTGCCAATCTGCTGCGTTCGAGGAATTGTGAGCATTCGCTCCGCTCGAAGATTACAGCCGGTAATCCTGTTCTCCGTGTCCAGTAGCCAGATGGCATCGTTCGAAGCATCAAATGTCGCCTGCCATTCGCGCGCCGCATCTGCCAGCGTTTGCTCAGCCTGCTTGCGCTCCGTTACGTCATCGTAAATGGCAATCAACTCGCCTGAAGGCAGCTTGCAGACATAGTTCTCTCGCCAGCCGCGAATGCGCTGGTCACTGTACTGAGCCACAGGATGATGCTCTGGATTACCCGTTCTCCAAACGCGTTGAAACACTTCGAATAATCCAAAGTCTCTGATTCCTGGGAACACTTCCAGAACGCTCCTGCCAAGGACGTCTTCTCGCGAGATCTTCTCGGCACGTTCAGCCGCTCGATTAAAGTCAACGAGCACGAAGTCCTCCCCCGCTTGACGGGATTCATAGACGGCGACGCAGCTGCTCATGTAGTCGAACAGCTGTCGGAATCTCACCTCGCTTCGTTCAAGTGTCTGTTGAGGCGTAGGAACACTCGTGATGTCATTCAGGAAGGAATGAATACGCTGCACCTTGCCTTTGCTGTCTCGCTCTACGGTGCCATTGAACAGGATGGAAGCAAGGCTCCCGTCCTGTCGCAACATGGATAACTCAAGATTCGTAACTTCACCCCGAATGGGAAGCTCGCTGAATTGCTGATTGAACAAATGGCGCGATCGTGGGGCAACAAACTCCTCGAACCGGCGGCCTCGCACCTCATCCCGCGCGTAGCCGAGGATCTCATACCACTTAGGATTGACGTCGAGAACACGCCCATCTATATCCAATGCGACATAGCCTATCGGGACAACACTGCCATCCAGAGCTAATCGCGAATCCACTAGCGGCTTCGCTTTGTTGGGTTCGTGACCTGCGCTCTTCGGCATATTGACCTCCATGGCAGCGTACTCCCAACACCCCCAATATCCAAATTGGGTACGGGGATTGGGTTGAGACGAGCAGGCTCAGCTCCTTGGAAACGAGCTTCACCCCGCCTAGCGCTCGCCGCGTTTGCGTTCATACATGCGGCGATCAGCAACTGCGAGGACTTCTTCAATCGATTGCTCGCTTTCGGGCATCCAGTGTGCGTCACCTATTGCGAGCGTAAGTGGGAACCCGAGTAATTCCTCATGCGACGCGTTCCATCGATCCACAGCTGCCAGGATGCGTGTCTCAATTGCGCAGGTTTCACCGTCGGTCTCCGGCAACACGATCAGGAACTCATCTCCGCCGTATCGAATGACGAAATCCTCTCCTCGCACCGCACTTTGCAGCAGGATGCCGACTTCCCTGAGCACGCTATCACCGACAAGATGGCCTAGGTGATCATTGATTTGCTTGAAGCGGTTCACGTCAATCATCAAGAAGCCAATCGGCCGACCATGGCGCTTGGAGCGGCTCGTCTCCTGCGCGATCACCTCAGTGAAATAGCGGCGATTATATACGCCGGTTAGGGGATCTCGGGTCGCTTGCTCCTTGAGTTCTCGCTGCAGTCGAATGCGCCGGAGCGCCTCGGCCGTGTACCGTCCCAGAAGCTCAAGCAGCTGAACGTCCTCATCAGCAAATACGCCTTTTTCTGAGGAGCGCGCCTGAAACACGCCCAAATTGCCAACTGGCACGGAGATTCCAGATTGTAGTGACGGGTCTTCTAGGCAGCATGTGGGTGCCTCCTCGGCACTGCCAAAGCACGTCGTATTCCCGGTTCGAAGCGTTTCAGCTGCAAGTCCCCCCTTGCCTGCTTTCAGGTCCAACGCATATCCTTCAATGGCCACAGCATCGGATGAAACGGACACGACGATCAGTTGCTCGTCAACAAGAATGTAAAGACTGCACGTGAGAAAGCCGAGAATCGTCTCAGCAGCCTGCACGGATAGCCGATAGACGTCTTTCTCGTCTTCGGCAGTTTCTAACTGATAGGCTGCCTGATGAAGTCCAGCGATCTTCCGGCTCGTCTCCAGAAGCGCCGCTTCAGCCATCTTTCTGGCGGAGATGTTGCGAATGTTGCATTGAATCACTTCCCCATCCCCGACTTCATAGACGTTGCTGACGAACTCGACCTGAACGCGTTGCCC